>JACZTE010000259.1 GCA_022573935.1 Chloroflexota bacterium | reverse complement strand
CGTTGACCGTCTCCTGTGCGGATGCCGTCCCCGATACGGCGAGGAGCGCCACGGGCGGCATGACGAGCACGGCTAATCGCGCTGCTAGTGGAATGCCGGCCTCCCTGTAATTACTACGCCAAGGTGATTGCGAATAGAGTTTCCGCCTTTAGGCAGAGGTCTTACCGTGATCACGCTTACCTCATACGAAGCTAGATCGGGCGAAGCCAGAACGGGCGAAGCCAGATCGAGGTTCTCGCCCCGAGCGGTACTTCTATGCCGCCTAGCGTTGCTTATGCCGGACGTCTCCTCACATACCAGGCTGCGCCGCCCAGCGCGCCCGCGCCAGCGACGACTGCGGCGATAATTCCCGCGAAGAGTCCCGCGTTGCCGCCCGACGAGCCTGTCGCCTGCAGCGGTGCTCCCGCTCCTTCCGGCAGCTCCGCGACACCGCCGACGCCGGACGCTAGCTGCAGCACCGTCCTCGAGTTGTTTCGCGGCGTGGCCGGGTCCGTCGGCAGGCTGCCCGAAGCGACGCTGAACGTGGTGTTGGACACCGCGCTCAGCGAGTACTCGGTGCTATTATCCGAGGCCTCTAGGTTTAGGTTTCCCAGTCGCAGCGCCTGGTCGTCGCTGGGGTTGGGGAGGGCCGTAGCCGCACTGCCGTAGTCCACCGTGCCGGTGAAGGCGCCGTAGGCAACAGAGGACACCACGTTGGGCCCGCCGGGGACGCAGGTGCTGGGCCCTTCAGCAAACGTCACCTTTCCGTCCGGCGATTGCACCGGATGGAGCGGGTCTCCGCCGTTACTGCCCACAGTATTCCCCGCGAACGTGAAGTCGGCGTCCCCGCCGAGGGTGGCGTTGTTGAACTCCGTTGTGGCGACGAGGATCGAGTCGCCAAGGGCAGCGTTCGTCACGTTACTGGGGAAGGTGAAGGTCGCCTTCAGCGTGCCGGCCGCGTCGTAGAACTTGATCGGATGGGTAGTGACAAGATTTTGGAACGCACCGCTCATCCGCAATTCCACGTACTGAATGCTGTTGTCGCCGTTGAAGCCCGCCAGCACGGCGTGGATGCGCATGCAGTGGAACGCCGCGTGGGCGCTGCGACCCTGCACGAAGACGAGCGCGAGCGACAAGACGATCGCTACGAGCAGCAGCTGGGCGTATCGCAAGGCTTCTCTCAGATGGCCAGAGGTTCGCTTTATGCCGGGCGTCTCCTCACATACCAGGCTGCGCCGCCCAGCGCGACTGCGCCCGCGACGACCGCGGCGACAACTCCCGCGATGAGCCCTGCGTTGCTGCCCGAAGAACCTGTCGCCTGCAGCGGCGTCCCGGCCACATCCGGCAGTTCAGCAACGCCGCCGACGCCGGTGCCACCTAACAAGACCTGGCCGCGGATCTCGCCGCCGGGAGAGTTCGAGCTGTGCACATTGATGTACCAATCACCGGCAAGCAGGTCCGCCTTCTGCAGATCGGTGATCGTGGCGCTGCCAGCATGGGGCGACTTGAAGGCCGCGTTCTCGATGTCGATCTCTATCGCGCCAGCTACGCCGGCTGCACCCAGGTGGAAGTGTGCCGCTACCGCGGAATTCGGACCGTCCGCGAGACCGCTGAACTTTAGCTCCCACGTCAGGACGTTCGAAACGTCATCGAGCGAGATCGCCGCAGTACCTGTCCCGGACGCCCCGGGTTGTGCAGTCGTCGCCTGGGCAACGTCCAGGGCCACCGTAAAGTTGATCTGAGCCGCCGCTGCGGGGGTGGTTCCCAACGCCAAGGCCAGCGCCATGGCGAAGACAGCCAACACTACCGGTGCAAAGGTGCGATGTATCATATCGGGTGCTCCTTCTCTATCGCGATCCTAGCGGAGAGCATGGATCAATAGCGGGGAGTGCGTCCTGCCACCACTCCACAGCTTACTGCATCCTGGCAGCTTGTCAAGAGATCGTACATTACATTGCTTGCCGGGATAACAACGTTTCGTCTGTTACAATCGCCTTCGTATGGCGCTTACCATCAGACCCTTCGAGGAGCGGCATGTGGAGGCCGCAGCCGGGCTGCTGGCGGCGCGCCACGCCCGCGACCGTGCGCGAGAGGCTGTGCTGCCCGCCGCGTTCGAGTCGCCGGGCGACGTGCGGCCCCACATCGAGCGGCTGGCGCAGCGCGCGGGCACGGCGGGCGTCGTCGCCGAGCGCGATGGGGAGCCGGTGGGCTTTTTGCTCGCCACCGCCATCCTGCCCGTGCCCACCCAGTTCTTAGCCCAGTTCTACCCGCCGCGCTCCATGTCGATGCCCTACGAAGGTCATGCCTTGGCGGCGGACGAGGAGCCCTCGCTCTATCGGGAGCTGTACGCCGCTCTGGCCGGCGACTGGGTGCGCCGCGGCTTCTTCGACCACTTCGTCGATGTCCCCGACGGCGACGCTGCCGGCCGCGAGGCGTGGGACTCGCTCGGCTTCGCACGTGAGATAACCTGCGTCGTGCGAGAGGTCAACCTGCCCGTTGCCCAGGCCGGCCGGCAGGAGGACGCGTCCGAGCTGGAGATCCACCAGGTCGACGCCGAGGAGATCGATACTATCGCGGCGCTGGCCGATGCGCTTTGGGAACACCACGTGCTCTCGCCCATCTTCGCTCCCTACCTGTCGGAGGTGGCGGCGGGAAACCGGGAGCAGTCGCTTGAGACGCTGGCCGAACCTGCCAA
>JACZTE010000258.1 GCA_022573935.1 Chloroflexota bacterium | reverse complement strand
CCGACCTTATCGCGCTTGCACTCGATCACGCGCAGGCGTCGCTTGGCGCCGCCACCCCGGTGCCGGACGGTGATGCGTCCCTGCTGGTTCCGGCCCGCCTGCCTCCGCAGCGGTTTGGTAAGGCTGCGTTCCGGCTTCTTCTTGGTGATCTCCTCGAAGGTGAAACCGGTCATGCCGCGACGGCCGGGAGACGTAGGCTTGAATTGTTTTATTGGCATTACTGCTCGTCTCCTCTCCCGCCTACACGCCCTCGAAGAGCTGAATCTTGTCGCCTTCGACCAGGGTGACGATCGCCTTCTTCCAATCCGGGGTGCGCGCGATCTTGCTGCCGATGCGGCGTTTCTTCCCAGGCATGTTCATCGTGTTGACCTTGGTCACGTGCACGTTGAAGGCGAGCTCGACGGCCCCGCGGATTTGCCGCTTGTTCGCCCGTTGGACCACCTCGAACACGTACTTGTTCTCGCTGGCCAGGATCGTCGCCTTCTCCGTGATGAGCGGCCGGACGATGACTTGGTATGGGTGGAGAGCCTTAGGCATTGGTCACCGCCTCGGGTAGCGGGGCGCGGCGCTTGTTCGCCCGTTCGCCGCCCCAGAGCGCTTCCGCTCTGCGAATCGCCTCTTCCGTCATCAGCAGCCCGCGATGGTTGAGGAGATCGAGCACGTTGAGGTAGTCGGCCGGCATCCACTTCACCTTCGGCAGGTTGTGGACGCTCAGCTTGACGATCGGCTCGGGCTGGGCCGTGACGACCAGGGTCGATCGATCGAAGCCGAGCTTCTGGAGCACGCCCAGCATCTCTTTCGTGCGCGGCGACTCTATCGTCAGCTCGTCGACCACCTGCAGGCTGCCGTTCGCGGCCTTCGCGGAGAGGACGGAGCGGATGGCGAGGCGGCGCATGCGTTTCGGCAGGTCCTGCCGATAGCTGCGCGGTCTCGGGCCAAAGATCACTCCACCGCCGCGACGAGTGCCCGAACGAGCGGACCCCGCCCTGGCGCGACCGGTGCCCTTCTGTCGATAGAGCTTGGCCGTGCTGCCGCGTACCTCGCCCCGGCTCTTGGTCTTGTGCGTACCACGGTGCAGGTTCGCGCGCTGAGCGACCATGGCCTGGTGTACCAGGGAACGGTAGGGCTTAAGCCCGAATACTTGATCGTCGACCTCGATGGACTTCACTTTCTTGCCCGCGCGATCGCGCACGTCCAGCTTCATCACGATTTCTCTTCGTCCGCAGCCGTCTCGGCTTCGCTCTCTTCGGCGGCGGCCTCTGGCGCTTCTTCTTCGGTCGCGGCCTCTGGCGCTTCTTCCTCGGTCGCGGCCTCTGGCGCTTCTTCCTTGGTCGCAGCCTCCGGTGTTTCTTCCTCGGTCGCGGCCTCTGGCGCTTCCTCTTCGGCCGGGGGCGGTTCCACCTTGCGGCTGCGAGCTATCTCTAACGTCTGCGAGGTATAGCGGATCTTGAGGAGGCCGTGGCGGGCGCCGGGCACCGCCCCCGCCACCAGGAGCAGGCCCCGAGCCGGATCGCTCAGGAGCACCTCCAGGTTGCGGACGGTGACGCGCTCCGCTCCCATGTGGCCAGCCATCTTTAGCCCTTTGAACACGCGGCCTGGGTTGGTGCCCGCGCCGATGGAGCCGGGCGCGCGATGGCGATCCGACTGACCGTGGGTCTTGGGTCCGCCGGCGAATCCGTGGCGCTTCACTCCGCCGGCGAATCCACGGCCCTTGCTCGTGCCGGTAACGTCCACCCGATCGCCTTCTTGGAAGATCTCCACTCCGATGCGATCACCCACGTTGTGTTGGCTGGCGTCGTCTGCCTTGAACTCGCGCAGGTAGCGCAGGTCGCCCAGGCGCTTCAGGTGGCCACGCTTGGGCTTGTTGATGTGTTTGGCGATGCCAAAGCCGAGCTGCACGGCGGTGTAGCCATCGGTATCCTCGGTCTTGACCTGGGTGACCAGGCACGGCCCAGCCTCGATGACGGTGGCACCGCGAAGCCGGCCCTCCTTGTCGAAGGTTTGGAGCATGCCGAGCTTGCGGCCGAGCAGTCCCTGGATCATAGCTTGACTTCGATGTCTACGCCGGAGGGCAGTTGGAGCCGCATCAGCGTGTCGACCGTCTTCGAGGTGGGGCTGAGGATATCGATCAGCCGGTTGTGCGTGCGAATCTCAAACTGCTCACGACCGTCCTTATGGACGAAGGGCGAGCGAATGACGGTGAGCTTCTTGATATGCGTTGGGAGCGGGATCGGCCCGGCGACGACTGCGCCTGTCCGCTCCGCCGCTTCCACGATCTGCTCGGCGGACTGATCGATGAGGCGATGGTCGTACGCCTTGAGGCGGATCCGGATCCTCTGCTGTGGCATCGCTTAGGCCCTCGCCGGCTTCTTGACGCGACCGCCGGTAATATGGTCGGCTACTTCAGCCGAGACTTTCTGGTAGCTGTTGAACTCCATGCTATACGTTGCGCGCCCCTGAGAGAGAGAGCGCAGGTCTGTGGCATAGCCGAAGGCCTCGGCCAGGGGCAAGTTACCGCGGATGACTTGGAGCTTGCCCCGAGCCTCTACTCCCTGCACTTGGCCTCGCCGTCCGTTCAGGTCGGCCAGCACGTCGCCGAAGAAGTCCTCCGGCGCACTGATCTCAAGCTTCATGATCGGCTCCAGCAAGACCGGGCCGGCCCGCCCCAGCACTTCAC
>JACZTE010000257.1 GCA_022573935.1 Chloroflexota bacterium | reverse complement strand
CGCGCGCTCGACGAGGCGCTCGGGAAGCGCGAGGGCATCGTCCGCATGGCCGACGCCACGGTGCCGCTCGACGAGGCGCTGGCGACGGTCGCGATCGACCTGAGCGGTCGCAGCTACGCTGCCGTCGATGTCGACTGGACGGGCGAGCGCATGGGTGAGCTGCCGACGGTTCTGGTAGAGCACCTGCTCTGGTCGTTCGCCAGCGAAGGGAAGTTGACGCTGCACGGTCGCGTGCTCTCCGGCGTGAACGACCACCACAAAGGGGAGGCGCTCTTCAAGGCGCTGGGCCGCGCCCTGGGCGCCGCCAGCAGGCTGGACCCGCGCCAGGCGGGCCGCACGCCCAGCACTAAAGGAACGCTAACATCCTAAACGAAGCGCTAAAACGCTACGACTTCCGGTAGAAGTCGCGGCGGCGGCGCGCCAGCACCAGTTGGATCTGGGTGCGGTCGACGCCGTAGCGATGCAGCGTGTGGCGCACGAACTCCAGTCCAGCCTCGAACTCCGGCTGCACCACCTCCGCCGCCCCCGCCCCCAACAGCGCCCTGTAGTCCTCTTGTGCCCGGCCGCGGACGATGACATCGAGCCGGGGGTTCAGGCGCATCGCATGCGATACGATGAGCTCGGCCGCCGCCGGGTCGGGCAGGGTTACGGCCAGTACGCGGGCCTCCTCCAGAGCGCACGCGCCGAGTACGGCCAGGTTGGTGGCGTCTCCGTACACATGCGGGATGCCCTGCCGGTGCAACTCGCTGACCAGGTAGGGGTTGTGCTCTACGACCACGCAGCGAAAGTTCCGCTGCGTGATCTCCCGCACCAACTCGCGGCCCATGCGGCCATAGCCGCAGACCACCACGTGCCGGCGAAGCTGCGCTGGGGCGTCGCCCGGTGCCGCCAGCGCCGGCTTCGCCATCAGCCGCCTGAACACTGATCGGCGTTCTGCCCAGGTTAGGAGCGGCCCCCCGGCTTGGAGGAGGAGGGGGCTGACCAGCATGCTCACCATCGCCGCCATCAGGATGGCCGCGTTCAGGTCGGCTGAGATGAGGCCCTCGTCCACGCCCACCCGCGCCAGCACGAAGGAGAACTCGCCTGCCTGGGCCAGCACCAGCCCGGACAGCACCGCCGTCCGCACCGGATAGCCTAAGAGCGCCACCGGCCCGGCCGTAAGCACCAGCTTTCCCAGCACCAGCGCCGCCGCAATGGCCGCCACCCGTCCCGGGTCGTCGAGCAGCACCTGCGGTTCGATCAGCATCCCCATGGCGACGAAGAAGATGGTGGCGAACACCTCGCGCAGTGGGAGCACCTCCGCCAGGGTCTGGTAGCTGAACTCCGACTCGGAGACCACCAGCCCGGCCAGGAAGGCGCCGAAGGCGAGTGAGAGGCCGAGGGCGAAGCTGCCCCCCGCCAGCCCGAGCGCCAGCGAGAGCACCGCAAGCAGAAAGAGCTCTCGAGAGCCGGTGGCGGCGACGCGAAAGAGCAGCCGGGGCACGATGTAGACGCTCAGCAGGTATGCGGCGCCCAGCAGCAGAACAGCCTTCCCCGCCGCCAGCGCCAGCTCTCCCGCTAAAGATGCTCCCACCTCGCCTGCGGTGGCCGGGATCAGGATCACCATCGGCACGACAGCGAGATCCTGGACGAGTAGTATGCCTACCGCCACCCGGCCATGGAGGGCGCCCAGCTCGCCACGGGCGTCCAGCAGCTTGAGAGCGACCATGGTGCTGCTCAGGGCCATGGCCGCTCCCAACAGGACGGCGGCCCGTATATCCAGACCGAGCAGCTTGCCGACGGCGAGGCCGAGACCGATCGTGAGCACTATCTGTACCAGGCCACCCACGATGGCTACCCGTCGCACGTCCGCCATCTTGGCGAAGGAGAACTGGACCCCCAGGGTGAAGAGGAGCAGGGCGACGCCAAGCTCGGCGATGCCCTCTATACGGGTGACATTGATATCCCAGCCGGGGATGTAGTTGCCGACGACAAGGCCGGCCACTAGGTAGCCCAGGATGACCGGCAACCGCAGGAGACTCGCCAACACGCCACCGCCGGTGGCGGCCGCGATGATGATGATCAGATCGAAGATGAGCTCCTGCTCGTCAGGCACGGCGGGCTCCCTCCCGCCCGACGATACCATATTCGGAGCGCCGCTTAGCGCTCGCAGTCGCTACCAGGGTTGATGTGGGCTCTTAGGCCGATGCTGGCCGCACGTCCAGCTCGGCGAGCTGCGCCGCCAGGTCGTCGCCGCGGTCGACCCGAAAGTGAATCGCGGCCATCCCCACCTCGCGCGCCCCCGCGACGTTCGGCTTGGTGTCGTCGATAAAGACACACTCCTCGGCTTCCAGGCCGAGGCGCTCGGCGGCCAATCGATAGGCTGCCGCGTCGGGCTTGGCCAGGCCGACGACGGCCGAGCAGATCACCTCGTCGAAGAGATCGTAGATGCCGTAGTCGTTGCGGATGCGATCCTCCAGCGTGATGTCGGCGTTGCTGAGGACGGCGAGGCGATAGGGCGGCCTGAGCGCCCGGACGAGCTCGACGTTCTCTGCGATCAGGCCCCAGGTCTCGTGCCACTGTTCGTGGAGGGGAGGAAGCGTCCGGCCGGCGGCCACCTCCAGCCGCTTTTGGGCGGCCTCTCGCCACGCCTGCACGTCGCCGCGGCCCACCTGCACTGCGCGCCACTCATCGCTATCG
>JACZTE010000256.1 GCA_022573935.1 Chloroflexota bacterium | reverse complement strand
CCCACCATTCCGTAGCTGCCGAACCTCAGCCCGATCGCCCGTCCGAGCGAGCACCCTGCTTACGCGCCATCACTTCTTTCACCTGCCGCACGATCTCCTCGGCGGTGAGGTGGTACTTCTCGAGCAGCTCCTCCCAGCGGCCAGACTCAGCGTACTGGTCGCGCATGCCGACGGCGCCCATCGGCACGGGGTACTTCGATCCTACCACCTGCGAGACCATCGCGGCCATGCCGGAGTGGATCAGGTGCTCCTCCGCCGTGACGATGGCGCCGGTCTCCCGCGCCGCCGCGACGATCGCTTCTTCATCGAGCGGGCGCAGGGTGGCCATGTTCAGCACCCGGCAATCGATGCCCTCCTGCTCCAGCGCGGTGGCGGCGTCGAGCGCCCGATGCACCATGATCCCCAGCGCGATCACCGTCACGTCGCTCCCCGGCCGCAGCAGGTGCGCCTTGCCGAGCTGGAAGCGATACGTGTCGTCGTAGATCAGCGGTATCTTGGGCCGGCCGGTGCGGATGTAGAAGGGGCCCGGCGTGCGCGCGGCCGTCTCGATCGCCTGCCGCGCCTCCTCGACATCGGCGGGAACGATTACCCGCACGCCGGGGAGCGAGCAGATGATCGCCAGGTCCTCGATCGATTGGGCGGAGATGCCGTCCTCGCCCACGCTGATGCCGCCGTGGCTCGCCACCATCTTCACGTTGAGGCCGGTCTGGGCCACGCTCACCCGGATCTGGTCGAAGCAGCGGCCGGGCAGGAAGACGCCGAAGGTGCTGCAGAAGGCGACCTTGCCCGCCGCCGCCAGCCCGCAGCTAATGCCGATCATGTTCTGCTCGGCGATGCCGACGCTGAAGAAGCGGTCGGGATACTCGTCGCGGAACTTGCGGGCGGTAGTGGAGATCCCCAGGTCGGCGTCGACAACGACGATCGGCAGGCCTTCTTTCGCGAGCCGGATCAGCGTCGAGCCGAACGCCTCGCGCGTGGCAGCGAGAGCGGGCGAATCGGTCGTCATTCGCCGATCTCCGCCAGCGCTTGCTCCATCTGCTCCGCGGAGGGCGCCTTGCCGTGCCACGACGGGTCGTTCTCCATGAAGCTCACCCCTTTGCCCTTCACCGTCTTGGCGATGATCGCCGTGGGGCGGCCGGTCACGCCCTTCGCCTCCTCGAGCGCATCGAGGAGCTGGCGCAGGTCGTGCCCGTCCACGGAGACGACGTGCCAGCCGAAGGCCGCCAGCTTGGCGTCGAGCGGGTCGATCTCCATCGTCTCGTTGACGAACCAGTCGTTCTGGACGCCGTTGCGGTCGATGATCGCGACGAGCCGGTCGAGCTGATGGAACGGGGCGCACATGAACGACTCCCAGGTCTGGCCCTCCTGGCACTCGCCGTCGCCCAGCAGACAGTAGACGCGATAGTCGCGACCGTCCAGCCGCCCCGCCAGCAGCTGGCCGATGCCATAGGAGAGCCCCTGCCCAAGCGAGCCGGCCGACATCTCGATACCGGGCACGGTGTTGATCTTCGAGTGGCCCTGGAGGCGGCTACCCAGCTTTCGCAGCGTCATCAGCTCCTCGACGGGCAGGTAGCCGGCCTCGGCCAGCGTGGCGTAGAGGACGGGCACCGCGTGGCCTTTGCTCAGGATGAAGCGGTCGCGGTCCGGCCAATCGGGGCGTTTCGGGTCGTGCTGGAGCACGTCGAAGTAGAGGGCGCAGAGGATCTCGACGGCGGAGAGCGAGCCGCCGGGATGGCCGCCGCCCGCCTCCGTCAGCATCGTGATGATGCTGCGTCGGATGCGCTTGGCCGTGGCCGTTAGCTCGTCGATGGTATCGGTGGTCACCAAGAGTATCGTTTCCAGAACGGAACAGGCGTGGGTCGCCTCATTATAGGAAGCGCGCTAGCCGTGTGTCCAATTGTCTGGTGATCGAGTATAATCGTTCACCGGCAACGAGACTGGGGGTACTGCCGTGGGCAGTCAGGAGCGAGTCGGCAATCTTCGCGGCGCGGTGGCGGATGCGCTCATTGCTAGCAGAGACGCCTCAGCAGGTCTCGGCTCCAGCGATTCCAGCCTTTTCGAGATCGCGCTAGTCAGTCTCGCTGAGGGCATCCACGCCCACGCTTCCGCGATTCTACACCTCGTGAAAGGTGGCCACCGCAGGTCATCGATAGTTCTGCTCCGGACCTTGATCGAAGTGTGGATCATGGCACGCTACATAGCCGCAGATACAACTGGTGCTCGAGCGGCAGCCTACATCATGAAGGGACCCAAGGGGGCATCACGCTACCTGAATGCGCTCCTGCGCCTGGTGACGGAGAAGCCCAGCGAGGAGCGGGCAGCAGTTACCTCGGCTGGACTGGCCTCACTCGATGACCTCAAGGAGCGGATCGCACAGCTGAGTGAAGAACTAGACAAGGCTGAGAGGAACGGAGTGCCGCAATTTCCTAGCGTCATTGACTGTGCCAAGGCCACCGGACTCGAAGTGACGTATAGGTCGGTGTATGGATTCCTTTTCTCGGAGGTCGTTCACGCTGGGGTTGGTGATACTCTAAGAGGTTGGCTAGGCGGATCAGACATAGGTGACGCTCGCCAGGTACTCGTTACGACGTTCTTCCTTCAGGTAGAGTTGCTGGCGTTGACGAATGAGCACTTCGGCACACCAGACCGGGTGATTCTCGATTCGTTCAAGGCCCAGCTCACGGAACTCGCAGACGATTCGAC
>JACZTE010000255.1 GCA_022573935.1 Chloroflexota bacterium | reverse complement strand
GCGCGGCCAGGAGATGCTGAAGCGATAGCTGTGCAGCCCCAGCTCCTTCATCAGCGCCACGTCTTCTCGATAACGGTGGTAGTGGTCGCAAGCGACGTCGCCGGTATCGCCGTCGCGCACCTTGTCCGTCGTGTGGCAGAAGCGGTCCCAGATCGATTCGCCCTTGCCGTCCTCGTCCCAGGCGCCCTCGATCTGGTACGACGCCGTGGCGCAGCCCCAGACGAACTCCTGCGGGAACGTTACCTTGGGCATACAAATCGCCCCTTCCTAGTTGCCCCGACAGGCTGAAGCCTGTCCTACGGAGGCGGGGACGCGGTCGACTAGCGATCAGCCATCAGCGACCAGCGACTAGCAACCAGCGCGGCCTACGGGAAGGCGAACACGTATACGCGGCCCTGGGCCGTGACGTCGCCCACGTCCTCGGACGGAGCGCCGACGACGACCTCCGCGCGGCCATCGCCGTCCACGTCGCCCATCGCCAGGCCGAAGCCGAACTCCCCGTTTTCGGCCTGCGGGTTGGGGCTATCGATGGTGAGGATCAGCTCGCCGGTTGCGCCGGAGAAGACGTAGACGCGGCCCTGGGTCTCGTTATCGCCCACGTCCTCCAATCGAGCAGCCACGGCGATGTCCGCCCAGCCGTCGCCGTCCATATCGCCCATCGCCACGGCCGCGCCGAACCAGGCTCCCGGCTCGGGGTTCGGCGTGTCGAGCGTGTAGAGGAGTTCGCCTGTGCCGCCGGAGAAGACGTAGACGCGGCCCTGGTCGACGTTGCCGTCGACATCCTCCAGCCGCGCGCCGACGACCACCTCGGCCTCGCCATCACCGTCGATGTCGGCCATCGCTACGCTGTAGCCGAACTCGGCGCCGGCCTGCGGGTCAGGAGCGGTGAGGATGTGGATCGGCCCGCCGGTAACGCCGGAGAGGACGGGCGCCTCGCCCGTGACCACGCCGTCCACATCGCCGAAGGGGTTGCCCAGCGCACGGTCCGCCTTGCCATCGCCGTCGTAGTCGCCGAAGGAGGCGCTGTTGCCGAACTGGCTATAGATCTCGGGGTTGGGGTTGTCGAAGGTGTCGAGGAGTTCGCCCGTTGCGCCGGAGAAGACGTGGGCACGTCCTACGGAGGGGCCGCCGGACGCATCCCCCGGTGTAGCGCTCACCGCGATCTCCGCCCGGCCGTCGCCGTCTACATCGCCCATCGCCACCGTCCAGGCGAAGAAGATGCCGGCATCGGGCTCCGGGTTATCGAAGGTGAGGATGAGATCGCCGGTCGCGCCGGAGAAGAGGTAGGCCCGGCCCTGGGCGGGGTTATCGCCCACGTCCTCGAACGGGACGCCCACCGCGATCTCGGCCTTGCCGTCGCCGTCCACATCGCTCAGCGACAACGCGTAGCCGAACTCACCGAGCGTCTGAGGGTTGGGCGTGTCCAGCGTATAGAGGAGCGTTGCGGACGGAACGCCGCCACCGCAACCGACAGCCAAGGCCATCAGCAATGCGGACGCCAACAGCAGCAGCCATCGCGCAGGTACACTTCTCATGCGACAGTCGACAGTATAGCGAGGTTGCGGCAGTAGAAGCGACCAGGCGGTTGCCTCCGCACAGTGCGCGCCCGTCAGGAAAGCGCTTCAGCCGCGCTACCACACCACAATGGTGCGGTATGACGCTGGCGATGCCGCAGCGTTCAAGCTGCGGTTGAGCCACGAGCAGGGTGCTAAAGAATTTGGTAGCCGAGCCTTTCCAGGCTCGGCGGCGAATCTGGCAGCGAGGCTCGAAAGCCTCGCCTACGAGGTTTTCAGCACCCTGCTAGTTGCCAGCAACCAGCGGCTAGCCGGGCCGCCTCCGCGCGTACCAGGCCACGCCGCCAAGCGCAACAGCGATTTCCGGGGTCATCGCCAGAGAAGCGCGCAGGCTCAACTACACCAAAGATTCAGCCTTGATTACGCTTCCACGTCACATGGCTGCCGCCAAGGCGCGTTACCGCGCCATTGTCCTCGTAACACTGATCGCACTGGTGGCCCCTCTCTTTCCCCTTGCCTCCCAGGCGGTCACCAAATCCCAGGTCGATAGGGCCTGTGCCGACTCGCGCGCCCAGTACGACGAATACCGTGCGGCGCAGGCCGCTTTCGAGACCGCGAGCACCGAGTATTGGGTGGCTGTCAACGACGTCGAGAGGGTCGAAGCCAAGCAGGTGAGGGTCTCGGGATCCATCGACAGTCAGAGTGAGACGCTGGCCAGAATCCAGTCGGAAATCGAGGCGCAGGCGGTCGAGCTCTACATGCGGGGCGGTTTTACCACCCCGGGAATCATCCTGTCCGCCTCTTCTGTAGATGAGATAATGACCACGTCCGAGTTCTTGACCGCCGCCGCGACCGGGGGCAAGCAATCAGTCGATGATCTGGTGGCGGCTCGAAATGAGCTTGATCGTTTCAACCTCGACCTGGATGAGACCCGCGGTGAGCTCGAAGTCCTCGAGGACCAAAGGCTTGGTGCCAAGAACGCCCAGGAGAGTGCGATGAATTCCGAGCAGGCCGCGCACTCGAAGCTCAGCGAGAATTGCAGGGTGCTTTCCGCCAAGTACGACAGCGAGCAGGCAGCCAAAGCGGCTGCTGCCAAACGACGTGCCAGCGCCGCCGGTCAACGTGCCAGCGGCTCGATCCAAGTCGGGTCCTTCATCTGCCCCCTTACGCCGGGTCGAACCTCGTTCAGCGACACGTGGGGTGCCCCGCGCTCAGGCGGTCG
>JACZTE010000254.1 GCA_022573935.1 Chloroflexota bacterium | reverse complement strand
GATCTCGAGGTTTTCGAGCTGGGCACGCTTGATGGCGAGGCCAAGGGAGCCCCCGATCAGTCCCAGGCCGATGATGGCGAGTCGTGGCATTCCGTCCGTCCTCTAGGCCGCGTCGTCGGCGGCCTGCAACGCGGCCAGCAGGCCGCCGTCCGTTGCTACTTCCTCCGCGCCGATCAACGCGGCCACCGCCGCCGACGAGCCGGCCCGGCGAGCCAGCTCCGCTCCCAGCTTGGGATGATGCCGGCAGCGATAGAGCGCCTGACGCCAGCCCCGGCCCTCGCCGGGAGCGGCCAGGCGGGCGAGCAGGCCGGGCGCTCCGGCTTCCAGCAGCACATAGGCCACTCGATGCCAGAGCGCGACACGCCCCTTGCCAATGTCGTGCAGGAGCGCAGCCGTCAGCAGATCGTGGTCGTCGTGGCCCTGCGCGCGCAGCCTGCGATAGACCTCCAAGCAGTGCTGCTGGTCGCGTCGGGTCATCGCCTCGAAGAGCTGCCGCTCCGATTCGCGCAGCGGGCCGAGCGCCTCCGTGCGCAGGCCGGCATCGATGCGAGGCCGCAGCGCTCCGAAGAACTGGCGGCCCCGGTAGACAGCGCGCACGGCTGCTCGCATCGTCAGACGCCGGTCAGGCTACCGGCGATCTCCTCTGCCCAGCGAAAGATGCTGATGCCCATGGCCGGAAACACGAAGAAGATGAGCGCTAGCAGGATCAGTATACCGTGGCGCTCCAGCCGCGCGACCGGCCGCGCCAGCTCGACCGGCAGCAGCCCCACCGCCACCTTGAAGCCGTCCAGCGGCGCCACTGGCAGCAGGTTGAAGATGGCCAGGATGATATTGAGCAAGACGCCGGCGCTGAGAAACAGGCCGACGTAATCGGCCATCCCCCAGCCAGCGGTGCCCACGATGGTCGCAAAAGGGCTGTGCCAGGGCACCCAGTCGAAACGGAGGGGCACCGCCAGCACGCTCGCGATGAGCAGGTTCGAGATCGGCCCGGCCGCCGCCACCATCGCCATGCCTTTGCGCGGCCCGTTGCGCAGGGCATACGGGTTGAAGGGCACCGGCTTCCCCCAGCCGAAGCCCGCTACGAAGAGGAGCAGCGTGCCCGCCGGGTCGAGATGCGCCCTGGGGTCGAGCGTGAGCCGCCCCATCTTGCGCGCCGTGTCGTCGCCGAGGGCGTTCGCGACGAATGCGTGGCTGAACTCGTGGAAGGCGATGCCCAACAGCAACGCCATGACCATCGCCCCGAAGAAAGCGAGGAACAGCGAGAAGTCAGTAGTTAGGAGGTCGAAATAGCGAAAGATCAAGAGACAAATCCATGCCGTTGCTGCCATTGATTATAGCACAGCCCTGAGCAGCCGCTCACGCGTCTACACGGGGGAAATGCAGACGCCCCCCGACATGGCCGGGGGGCGTCTGCGCGTGTGTGATGGCCTGCTTACGGTAGGTGAGTCGGCTCGACGGGTACGTCGTCTGGCCTGTGGGTCGGCTCCGCTGGCAGCACGTCCGGCCCGAGCTCGTCTGCGTTGCCCTGACCCTCATCAGCACGGTCATCCGCGTTATCCCCGGGGTCGGCGGCTGCCGGAGCATTGCCGATGCCGTCGTCCGCATTCTCAGCACCCTCATCGGCGTTTGCGTCGGGGTGCTCGTCACCCTCAGTCTGCGGCGGCAGGTCCGTCGGATCGGGAGGCGGGTCTTCGATAACACCAAGCGCGCCCAGCACATCGCGGGAGGGCTGGAAGCCCCCGGCAGCCGAGGCGCCAAGCGCGCCGCCGCCGAGCACGAAGAGGAGCACGCCCGCGACAGCGACGCGGGCCAGCGGGGCCTGCATCCAGCCGCCTCCGGCGAAGCTGCGAAGTCGCCCGCCCAGGGCTCCAAAGATATGAGCGAATGATCGTTTCGTTTCCTGTGGCTGCCGAGCGATTCGCTCCAGCAGCGCCTGGCGGCCTTCCGTATAGGCCACGGCAGACGGCTCCGGCTTGTCGAGCGTCTGTAGCCTCGCGTGCAGCTCCAGGTAGGGGCGCAGCGCGTCCGTGTGCTGCGGATAGCGGGCGAGGCATTCGTCGATGTCCGCGCCGCCGTCGATCGCCCGCAGGCACTCGATAAGGATCGTCTCTTGAGTCTTGTTCAGTTCGTTCATCACTACTTCCCCTCCATCACGTATATCTCCAGAAGGGCTCATGTTTCGTCGGGCGATCGAGAATTATTTTGTCGCGCTAAGCGGCTCGATCTCCGGTTGGCTGTCCGGTACGAGCAGCCTCCGCATTGCGGCCAGCGCGCGCACCTCCAGCGAGTAGATCGCCCGCTCGGAGCGCTCCATAGCCTGGCCGATCTCAGCAGTCGTCAGCCCAGCGTAGTGACGCAGGGCGATAACCTGCTGCTGATCCTCAGTTAAGTGTTGAAAAGCAGCCTCCAGGTCTTGCCGGTCGCCTACCTGGGATGCCGGACCGGGATCGTGGGGCTCCTGTAGCGTCGCCGCTTGCTGAACCGCTTCCATCTCCCGCTGCATCGCCCGCAGATGGTCGCTTACCACGTTGCGAGCGATGCGATAGAGCCAAGCGAGGAGCGGCCGGCCGCGGTAGACATACCGGTCGATACTTTCGAGCGCCTCCAAGTACACCTTGGAGGCCAGATCAGCAGCCGTGCTCTCATTGTTTGTGCGCGCGTAGCAGTAGCGATAGAGCTTGCGATAGTGGGCGTCGTAGATCTCCGCCCAGGCGGAGGGCGAGCGCTCCTGTGCCCGATCAACTAGGAG
>JACZTE010000005.1 GCA_022573935.1 Chloroflexota bacterium | reverse complement strand
AGCGTAGGAACTCACCTGGCGTGCGGATGGCCTTTCGATAGTCGCGGTCATCCCAAGGGTTGAGTTCGAGCGGAAAACTGTTGAAGTGACCGAAACTGGTGTCAATCTCGGCCCCGACAACAGACTTCATGAAGCGCTCGAGGCGTAGCTCTTTGATGTAAGGCGCATAATCCTTGAGGATGTTGTGGTCGGTAGCGGTAAGCAGGTCGATCCCCTCGGCGGCGCAAACGCTGGTCAAGGATTCACCGCTCGACAGCCGTTCGCATATCTCCCCCGCAAGCTTCTCGGTGTACTGGCTCGGACGACCGGGCCGTGCCTTGCGTTTCGCCGGTGTCTGGGGGGTGATGTCCGTCGGGCTGTTCGCGACGCAGGACGGTATCGCGCAGGCCTACGTGGCGAGCGACTCGTACGGCCTGCTGCTCGGCGGCGGCGCGGAGCAGCTCGGCATTCAGGCTCTGGGCGTGCTCGTCATCGGCGGCTGGACGATAGTGACCTCCGGCATTCTTTTCACGGTGATCAAGTACACGGTCGGGTTGCGCGTGAGCGCGGAGGAGGAGGAGCGAGGCCTGGACTTGAGCGAACACGGCGTGGAGGCGTACCCGGACTTCCAGCCGTCGCCCACGATGGTCGGCGCCGCGATGGTGGCGCCCGTCGGGACCGGCACGCCAGCTACTCCACCGGAGTCCACGTGACGTAGTAGACTGCTACCTGGAGTGGGCATTCGGAAACCCCGTCGGTCAGCCGTAATGCCCACCCTGAATTAGAGGAGAAGTCAGGAGAGGTGCGATGAAGAAGATTGAAGCGATCATTCGGCCGGAGAAGCTGCCGGTGGTGAAAGCGGCCCTGGAGGAGTCGGGCTATCCTGGGATGACGATCACCGAGGTTCGGGGCCACGGCGTCCAGAAGGGCGTGACACAGCAGTGGCGCGGCCGCGAGTTTGTCGTCGAGTTCTTGCCCAAGGTGAAGTTGGAGGTGGTGGTCACGTCTGATTCCGACGTCGACCGCATTCTCACCCTCATCCACGACAACGCCAGCACCGGCAACATCGGCGACGGCAAGGTGTTCGTCACTGACATTGCCGATGCGATGCGGGTGCGCACGGGAGAGCGTGGCGAGGCGGTGATTTAGCCCTCTCCGGCGCGGATAACCCGAATGTGATGAAATTAACATGAACGTAACGCCCATCTAAGCGCCTCAAGCCCGCGCTCCCGTACAATGCAGGTCAGAGGAGCGCGCCCGGTGTGGGCGTGCTCCGGTCGTGTCTGTTCTGAGGAGAAGGGTTGGTTGCCATGATTGATTCCGGCGATACAGCGTGGATGCTCATGTCCACGGCCCTGGTGATGCTGATGACGCCAGGGCTGGCATTTTTCTACGGTGGGCTGGTCCGAAGCAAGAACGTCCTGAGCACGATGATGCACAGCTTCATCGTCATCGGGATCATCGGCGTGCTCTGGGTAGTCGTCGGCTATACGCTGGCCTTCGGGCCGGACGCGGGCGGAGGGCTCATCGGCAATTTTGACTACTTTGGTCTGAAGGATGTCGGCCAGGAACCAGGGCCGTATGCCCCTACGATTCCACACCTGGTGTTCATGATCTTTCAGATGACGTTCGCCATCATCACGCCGGCGCTCATCACGGGCGCCTTCGCGGAACGGGCGAAGTTCGGCCCGTTCCTGCTCTTCATGGCGGTCTGGTCGCTCGTCGTCTATGCGCCGATCGCCCACTGGGTCTGGGGAGACAGCGGCTGGCTGCTCGAGTACGGCGCGCTCGACTTCGCCGGTGGAACGGTCGTGCACATCAACGCGGGCGCTGCGGCTCTTGTGGCGGCGCTGCTCTACGGAAAGCGCCGAGGCTACGGCAAAGAACCGATGGAGCCGCACAACATCCCGTTCGTGCTCTTGGGCGCGGCGTTACTCTGGTTCGGCTGGTTTGGCTTTAACGCCGGCAGTGCGCTCGGTGCAAACGGCGTCGCGGCGAACGCCTTCGTCGTCACCTTCGTCGCGGCGTCGACGGCAATGGTGACCTGGGTGCTCCTGAGCTGGCAGCTCAACGGCAAGCCCAGCGCAGTAGGGGCGGCAGCAGGCGCTGTTGCTGGCCTGGTGGCGATTACACCGGCCGCAGGATTCGTCGATACGATGCCGGCGATCGCGATTGGTGTCGGCGCCGGAGCGTTCTGCTACGGCGCGGTCCAGCTGCGGATCAGGCTGAAACTGGACGATTCGCTCGATGTCGTCGGCGTGCACGGCGTGGGCGGCGCCTGGGGCGCGTTCGCGACGGGCATCTTTGCCGTCGCCACGGTTGGAGGCGGCGCTGGCCTCATTGACGGGGAAGCGAGCCAGTTGGGCCGGCAGCTCGTCGGCATCGGCGCTACTATGGGCTACTCCTTCGTGATGACGTTTATTATCCTCAAGGTGATCGATAAGCTCTTCGGGCTGCGCGTTTCCGATGACGAGGAGGAGATCGGCGTCGACGCCGCGCAGCATGGCGAGCGTGGCTACGTGTTCGAGATTGGTGGTACCGGGTTCGTTGGTATCCCAGAGGCGGCAGCCGAGCCTGCTGCGAGTGAGGCTCCCGCGCCGGCTGGCTCCGGCGGCGGCGGCCTGTAAGAGAGGAGTCTCATGAAAAAGATCGAAGCTATCATCCGGCCTGAGAAACTGAACGACGTGAAGAGTGCGCTGGAAGACGGGGGCTTCGTGGGGTTGAACATCTCCCACGTGACCGGCCGCGGGGCGCAGAAGGGCATCGTGCACAGCGGCCGTGGCGGCGAGACCTATACCGTCGATATGCTGCCCAAGCTCAAGATCGAAGTGGTGGTGAAGGATGCGGACGCCGACAAGGTGGTGGATATCGTCTGCGGCGCTGCCCGCACCGGCAACATCGGCGATGGCAAGATATTCATTATTCCTGTTGACGACGCCGTCCGCGTAAGAACTGGCGAGCGCGGAGAGGTTGCTGTATAACGGTCAGGCGCCCCGCGAAGAAGAGGAGGAGGAGGAAGAATTTAGTGACACCTGAAGACATTGCGGAAGTTACGAAGCTCATCAAAGAGAAGAACATCCTGATCGCTGACCTAAAGTTCAACGATCTGCCCGGCCTCTGGCAGCACTTCTCGATGCCTATCTCAGAGCTGACTGAGATGGACGATCTGACCACGAGCATCTGGGTGGATGGCGTCGGCTTCGACGGGTCCAGCATTCGCGGGTTTCAGAAGATCCAGGAGAGCGATATGATCCTCATCCCGGATCCCAAGTCCGCTCGCCTGGACCCGATCCTGAAAGTGCCCACGCTGAGCGTTATCTGCGACATCTACGATCCGCTCACCCGTAAGCCCTACAGCAGGGACCCACGCTATATCGCCAAGAAAGCGGAGGAGTACCTCAAGTCCACCGGCATCGCCGATACCAGCTACTGGGGGCCGGAGGGAGAGTTCTTCATCTTTGACGATGTCCGCTTCGACCAGACTGAGAACTCAGGCTACTATCTCATCGACTCGGTCGAAGGCGAGTGGAACAGCGGCCGGCAAGAGAACCCCAACTTGGGCTACAAGCCTCGCTTCAAGGAAGGCTACTTTCCCACGCCACCGCATGACTCATTCCATGACCTCCGGACCGAGATGATCCTGACGATGGCCGAGGTTGGCATTAAGGTGGAAGTTCACCACCACGAGGTCGCTACTGCCGGCCAGGCCGAGATCGATGTGAAGTTCGATTCACTCTTGAGCATGGCCGACACGATGATGTGGTATCGTTATATCATCAAGAACGTCGCCCGCAGGAACAACAAGGTCGTAACGTTCATGCCCAAGCCGCTCTTCGGCGATAACGGCTCCGGCATGCACACTCACCAGAGTCTGTGGAAGGGCGATACGAACACGTTCTTCGATGAGAAGGGCTACGCGCTCCTTAGCGAAACGGCGAAGCACTACGCCGGCGGGCTCCTGAAGCACGCTCCGGCTCTGATGGCGTTCTGCGCGCCCACCACCAACTCCTACAAGCGGCTGGTGCCTGGCTTCGAGGCGCCCGTGAATCTGGTCTACTCCGCCCGCAACCGGAGCGCCGCGGTACGCATTCCGATGTATACGGATAACCCCAAGAGCAAGCGGCTGGAGTTTCGCCCGCCGGATAACGCCTGCAACCCATACCTGGCCTTCCCCGCCATGCTCATGGCGGGCCTGGATGGCATCCAGAACGGCATCGATCCAGGAGAGCCGCTGGAGAAGAACACCTACGAGCTCACTCCAGAGGAGCAGGCGAACATGCGCACCGTCCCTGGCTCTCTGGAGGAGGCGCTCGATGCCCTGGAGGAGGACCACGAGTTCCTGCTAAAGGGCGATGTCTTCACGCAGGACGTGCTGGACGTCTGGATCGAGTTTAAGCGGGAGCAGATCGCCGCTGTTCAGCTCCGGCCTCACCCGTATGAGTTCCACCTGTATTTTGACGTCTAGCCTCTGACAGTTCGCAACAAGCCGCGGGGCCGCCACATGGCGGCCCCGCTCTCGCCTCGGATGTAACCCGTTCGTAACCTGCGCGATAACTCTACGTAACGTGTCGCGCCTATAATGAAGCTACCTACCGCACATCGCCGGAAAGGAGGCAATCATGGACGACCCGCGCGAATTCGTACTGCAGACCTGCAAGGATCAGGACATCAAGTTCATCCGCCTCTGGTTCACCGACATCCTCGGCTCTCTCAAGAGCTTCGCCATCACCGTCGAGGAGCTGGAGCAAGCGATGCAGGAAGGGATGGGCTTCGACGGCTCCTCGATCGAGGGGTTCGCCCGCATCGATGAGTCGGACATGGTGGCGATGCCCGACGCGACGACGTTCCAGATCCTGCCCTGGCGTCCGCGCGAACGAGGCGTGGCGCGCATGTTTTGCGACATCCTGATGCCCGATGGCTCACCGTTCGAGGGAGACCCCCGCTACGTGCTGAAGCGCAACCTGAAGCGCGCGGCGGACCTGGGCTTCACCTTCTACGTCGGGCCGGAGCTCGAGTTCTTCTACTTCAAAAACGCCCAAGGCACCGAGCTCCTGGACGCCGGCGGCTACTTCGATCTGACCCCGCTGGACGCGGCCAGCGACCTGCGTCGCCAGACGGTGCTCACGCTGGAGGAGATGGGCATCGGCGTCGAGTATAGCCATCACGAGGTGGCCCCCAGCCAGCACGAGATCGATCTGCGCTACACCGACGCTCTCACCATGGCCGATAGCGCCATGACCTATCGGCTGGTGGTGAAGGAGGTGGCCATGGCCAACGATGTCTACGCCACCTTCATGCCGAAGCCAATCGCCAACGAGAACGGCTCTGGCATGCACGTGCACCAGTCGCTCTTCAAGGGCGAACGCAACGCCTTCTTCGACGCGGATGATCCCTATCACCTCTCGTCCATCGCCAAGGCGTACATCGCCGGACTGATGCGCCATGCCGCGGAGATTACGCTGATTACCAACCAGTGGGTCAACTCCTACAAACGGTTGGTACCGGGATACGAGGCGCCGGTCTACATCACCTGGGCGCGGCGCAACCGGTCGGACATGATCCGCATACCGGAGTACAAGCCGGGCAAGGAGGTAGCGACGCGCATCGAATATCGCGTGGCCGATCCCGCGTGCAACCCCTACCTCGCCTTCGCCGCCATGCTCGCCGCCGGGTTGGCAGGCATCGAGCACGAGTACCCGCTGCCGGAGCCGACGGAAGAGAACGTGTTCGAGATGAGCGAAGAGGCTCGTCGGGAGCGGGGCATCGAAGTGGTGCCCGGCACCCTCCACGAGGCGATCCAGGCCGCTGAGGAGAGCGAGCTGTTGCGTACCTGCCTGGGCGACCACGTCTTCGAGAGCTTGATCAAGAACAAGAAGATCGAATGGAACGACTATCGCATGCACGTGACCGACTTCGAGCTCGACCGGTACCTGAGCGTGCTGTAAGGTCGACGTTGCTACTAACGCCAGAGGGGGCGGCCCATGCGGGCCGCCCCCTTTGCTACATCGACGTTCTGGCTCAAGCGAAGAGCAGCTTCGTCGCCTCCTCCGCCACCTCGAAGAGGTGACGGGGGTAGATCCCCACGTAGAACACGCCCGCGACCAGCGCCACCGCGAGCCCGCTGAGCAGCACCGGCACCTGTAGCCGTCCGGGCTCCTCCGGCTCGGAGATGTACATCTCCTTGATCACCATCAGGTAGTAGTAGAGCGAGACGAAGCTCATGGTGACGGCGATGATGGTGAGCCAGAGGAAGCCTTCGCTCGCTACGGCCTGGAAGAGGATGAACTTCGTGAAGAAGCCCGCGAAGAGGGGCATGCCCGAAAGCGAGAAGAGGGCCGCCGCCAGCACCGCCGCCAGCAGCGGCGCTCGCTCTGCCATGCCGCGGAAGCCTCGGATCTCCTCCTTGTCGGTCAGGTTGTACCAGGCGATGATGCAGATGAACGCCGCCAGGTTGGTGATGACGTAGCCCGAGAGGTGCAGCAGTAGCGCGCTCGCCGATGCTGAGGAGAGCGCAGCCAGCGCCATCAGCATGTACCCCACCTGGCCGATAGAGGAATAGGCGAGCAGCCGCTTGATGTTGCTCTGTTGGAGCGCCACCAGGTTTCCCACCACCATCGTTATCGCGGCCAGCGCCGCGATCATCCACTGCCAGTCGTCTCGCACCGGCATGAACGCGCCCGAGAAGAGCCGCAGCAGCAGGGCGAAGCCTGCCGCCTTCGAGGTCGCGGAGAGGTAGGCCGTGATGGGCAGAGGCGCTCCTTCGTAGGCGTCGGGCGTCCACATGTGGAAGGGCACCGCCGCTACCTTGAAGCCTAACCCGGCCAGCACCAGCACCAGCCCCATCAGCAGCCCCAGCTCGAAGCCTTCCGTCCCGCCCGCGTAAGCGGCGGCGATCTCGTCGTAGAAGGTGGAGCCTGCGGAGCCGTAGATGAAGCTGAGGCCGTAGAGGAGGAGCGCCGAGGCGAACGCGCCCAGGAGCATGTACTTCAGCCCGCCTTCGTGCGAGCGGCGGTCGCTGGTGGAGAAGGAGACGAGCACGTAGAGGCAGAAGCTGAGCAGCTCCAGCGAGATGTATGCGGTCAGTAGCTCCCTCGCCGCCGCCATATAGATCGCGCCGATAGTCGAGAGCACAAGCAGCGCGTAGTACTCGCCGGGGTTGCGCAGCCGCGCCTGGACGTAGTGAGCCGAGGCGAGCGCTACGGTTGCGGTGCTGGCGATGAAGAGGACCCGGAAGAACGTCGTGTAGTTATCGATGAAGATCAGCCCGGCGAAGTCGCTCTCCTTGTTCACCCAGCCGAGCGAGAGCACCAGGATCGCCACCAGGCCGGCCGCCGTCAGGTAGGGCAGCCACTCCTTGCGGAAGCGCGGCGCGAAGAGATCGAGCGCGAGGATCAGCGCCGCCAGCCCGCCCAGGCAGAACTCCGGCGTCAGGAGCGAGTAGTCGAGGTTTAGCTCATTCGACATGCGCGCGACGCCTCACTCCTGGAACTCTGAGCGGTCACTATCCTACCCCCGGGATGCGCAGCACCGAATCGGCGATGCGGTCGACGAACGGGCTGGGGAACACACCCATGAAGACGATGAAGGCGATGAGCAATGCGCCCGCGGCCTGCTCCAGGTGGGACATATCCTTCAGGCCGGCCCATCGTTCATTGGCCGGGCCGAAGAAGGCCATGGACAGCATTCGCAGGATGTAGATCGCGGTGATCGCCGCGCCTAAGATGCCCAATGCGCCCAGGGCGGGGTAGGTTTGGAACGTGCCCACGAAGACGTTGAACTCGGCGACGAAGCCGGAGAGCCCCGGTAACCCAAGCGAGGCGAGCCCGGCAATGGAGAAGAATGCGACGAAGCGCGGCATCTTCTGGGCCAGCCCGCCGAAGACGGACATATCGCGTGTGTGGGCCTGGTCGTATAGGGCGCCTACCATGGCGAAGAAGAGGGCCGTCATTACGCCGTGTGAGAACATCTGGAGCACCGCCCCGTTCACCCCGATCGGATTGAGCGTCGCCAGCCCCACCAGCACGTAACCCATGTGGCTCACGCTGGAGTAGCCCACCATGTACTTGAAATCGGTCTGGGCCATCGCCGATATCGCGCCGTAGACGACGTTGACCGTGCCCAGCGTGATCAGCGCCGGCATCCAGAATTCGGCGCCCTCCGGCAGGAGCTGCATCCCCAGCCGGATGATGCCGAAGGCGCCCAGCTTCATCAGCACGCCGGCATGGAGCATGCTCACCGCCGTGGGCGCCGCCACGTGGCCGTCGGGCGACCAGGTGTGGAAGGGCCACAGGCCGGCCAGCACGCCGAACCCCACCATGAACAGCGGGAACACCCAGGTCTGGAAGGACTCGGAGAACTGCCCGCTCTCGGCCAGTTGGCCCAGGCCCACCAGCGAGAACGTGGCCGCCCCCTGGTTCGAAGCCTCGACGTACAGCGCCAGGATGCCGATCCAGACCAGGATGCTGCCCCCCACCAGATACAGGATCAGCTTCATGGCCCCGTATTCCTTGGTGCGCAGGAACGTGCCGAAATCGGTGCTGCTGCCCCAGACCCCGATGAGCAGGTACATGGGCAGCACGGCCAGTTCGTAGAAGAAGAACAGGAAGAACAGGTCGCGGGCGACGAACACGCCGTAGACTCCGGCCGACAGGGCAAACAGCAGCACGAAGAAATCTCGCGTGCGGTACTTCACGGTCTGGGAGACCAGCACCCCGCCAAACAGCACGATGCCGTTCAGCAGCACCATGGGGGCGGAGATGCCGTCGATGCCCAAAGACAGGGCTATGTCCAACGGGCCGGGCAGCCATGTGTAGCTGTTGGTGAACTGGAAGCCGCCTTGGTTGTAGTCGTAGTCAATAAACGTAAAGACGGAGAAGATCAGCCCCGCGGTGGCGAATGCTAGGGCTGTCAGCCGGATGAGGTCGACGCGCTCCCGTGGGATGAGGAGGATGATCCCAGCCGCCGTGGCGGGGAGCGCTACCAATATGGTGAGCAGTATGTCGTCCAGGATGCTTCCTTACCCGGTTATTAAGCCGTAATGATGATGATCACAATTACGAAGGCCGAAACGGCGATGGTCAGCATATAGGCGGAGACGAGGCCTGTCTCCGTGTAGCGCAGCAGCATCCCGCTGAATGCGGTGAACCTGCCGACGCCGTTCACGCCCGTATCGTTGATCACTTTTCGGTCGAACATAGCGATGAAGGCCGAGAAGACCAGCACCACGTGATTGAAAACCCATTGATAGAGATCATCTATATAGAATTTGTTCTCGATGACTCTATAGAGCGCCGGGAATCGCGACTGCACGATGGAGGCAGGCAAGCCCTCTGGCCGATAGAAGAGCTGGCGGCCAACCAGGAACGCTACCCAGGCAATTATCAGCGAAGGCCAGAACACGTTAGCACGAAAATCGTAACCGTGGGCTCCGAAGGGCGGGAAGGAGAGGAAGCTCGCGAATCCATTGAAGTCCGACCACGGCAGCACCAACAGGCCAAGTCCCGCCGCCGGCACCATCAGCGCCAGCATCGGCAAGGTCATGACGCCGGGCGATTCATGGGCTTGCTCCGCAGCCGTGCTCCGCGCTCGACCTGAGAAGGTCATGAATAGCATGCGCGCTACGTACAGGGCCGTCATGGCCGAGCCCACCAGCGCGCCGATGACCCACAGGACGTTTCGCCCGTCCAGCGCCGAGGCCAGAATCTCGTCCTTGCTGAAGAAGCCGCTCAGGGGGAAGAGCCCAACCAGGGCGAAGCTGCCCACCACGAACATGATGTACGTCAGGGGCATGCGTCGATTCAGCCCGCCCATCTTCCGCATGTCCTGTTCTCCATGGAGGCCGTGGATGACGCTCCCCGCGCCGAGGAAGAGGAGCGCTTTGAAAAATGCATGCGTCAGCAAGTGGAAGATGCCCGCCGTGAATCCGATGGACCCCATGGCCAGCATCATGAATCCCAACTGGCTAATGGTGGAATAGGCCAGCACCTTCTTAATGTCGTTCTGGGCCAGGGCCAGCGCCGCGCCGATGAATATGGTGACCAGGCCAATGGCCGCCACCAGGTCTAGCACTCCGGGCGCCAGCGCGAACAGAGGCGCCATCCGGGCGACGAGATACACGCCTGCCGCCACCATCGTCGCGGCGTGGATCAGTGCGCTAACCGGCGTCGGGCCCTCCATGGCGTCGGGCAGCCACACGTGGAACGGGAACTGGGCCGACTTGGCCGCCGCGCCCACGAACAGCAGCGCTGTTGAGAGATTGAGGGCCGTGGCGCTGATTTCGCCAGCCTGGGCCTGTGAGAAGATCTCGCTCATCTCGAACGATCCGGTCACCTTGAACAGCACCAGGATGCCCACCAGAAGGGCCACATCGCCAACGCGGGTGGTGAGGAACGCCTTCTTGGCCGCCTCCGCCGCCGACCGACGTTCGTACCAATACCCGATGAGCAGGTACGAGCCCAGGCCGACGAGCTCCCACGTCATGTAGAAGACCAGAAGATTGTCCGTGAGCACCAGGGCCAGCATGGCCGCGGCGAAGAACGAGTGGACCCCAAAGTACCAGGGCAGGCGCGGGTCGTTCTTCATGTAGCCGATGGAAAAGACCTGTACGGCCAGGGCCACCGCTGTCACCAAGCCGAGCATGATGATGGTCAGCTCGTCCACGGTCATGCCGAGGTTAATGGTAATGTCACCGGCGTCGAACCAGGTCCTGCTAAAGCTGCCGGCGCCGTTATCCACCACGTCGTTCATGACGAACCAGAACAACGCAAAGGCCGCCACTATGGCGGCGATGGGCAGCAGCGCACCCTGACCCGGCAGCCGCCGTCCGATCAGGATGTTGGCGCAAAAGGCCCCGGCGCAGATCGCCGGCAGCAGCCATGCCCATTCCATTCCCAAGCGTTCGTTCCTTTCGCTTACCGGAGTCCGTTCCTCTACGCCGGCCCGCTCGCTACCACTTCATGAGATTGACTTCGTCCACGTTGACCGACGAGCGACTGCGGTACAGCCGCAACACGATGGCCAGCGCCAGGCTGATCTCCGCAGCGGAGACGGTGATGATAAAGATCGCGAAGATCACCCCGATGAACATATCCGGAGCGGTGTAGACGGCGAAGGCGACGAGGTTGATGTTCACGGCGTTGAGCATCAGCTCGATGGCGAGGAGGATCATCACCGCGTTGCGCCGGGCCAGCACGCCGTAGAGCCCCAACGAAAAGAGGATGGCGCTGACGATGAGGACGTGCTCGAGCTCGATCCTTCTCGCATGCCAGGCCGGGCCAGCACAATGGCCCCGATGAGCGCGACCAGCAGCAGCAGCGAGGCGAGCTCGAACGGGACGGCCCACCGGGTGAACAGCTCCGTCCCGATTTTGGTGACGCTTAAAGGCCCCAACTCGTCCTCCGGCACGCTGTTTGGCCAGGTGTTGGCCAGGATTACGGCGATGAGCACGCCCAAGCCCGAGATCGCGGTCACCGCCGCCAATGGCCACTGGCGGTTGTTGAGGCTCTCATTCGACAGGTCGCGGCGGGTCAGCATCAGGGCGAAGAGCACGACGACGATGATGGCGCCGCCGTAGATCAACACCTGCACGATGGCTAGGAACGGCACGAAGATGAGGATGTAGATGCCGGCCACGGCCATGAGGGACAAGAGAAGAGAGAGGGAAGCGTACACTACGTTCCGCGCCAAGACTGCGCCCGCGCCCGCCGCCACGGCGATAACGGAGATGCCGATGAACATCCCCAACTGCACGCTCACGCTGGCTCCCCCGGCTGCTCTTCCGCCGGTGGCGGCGTCTTCGGCTTGGGTTTCCCCGCCAGCGGCAACACGATCCCCTTTTGCTTCGGCTCGGCCTTTTTCTTCGGTATGCCCGGCGTGACCTCAATGCCCGCCCGCTGTTGATAATCGCGTCCCATGCGGAAGAGATCGTCCTTGGTGGCGATGAGTCCGCCCCGGCTGATGTCCGCCTCCTCGTGATAATCCGTCATGGCGATGGCCTCGAAGTTGCACACCTCCACGCAGATGCCGCACAGGATGCAGCGCTCCATGCGAATCTGAAAGTCGTCGACGATCTTCCTTCGGCTGCTCTTGCCCTCGGCGAAGAGCGGGTTGTCTTTCATGCTGACCTTGATGCAATCGGTGGGGCAATAGCGCATGCACACCAGGCACCCCGTGCAGGACGGCTCATCCACAACGTTGTCCCAGAGGAGCGCCGGGAATCCTAGATAGCGGTCCGACATGGGCAGATGCTTTCCGCCCCGCGCCGGGCTTGGTTGGCGACCGGGAAGCGGCTTGCCGGGATACTCCACCGTTACCGGCTTTCGAAGCATGGAGCGGAGCGTGGTGGCCATGCTGCGCAGGAATCCGATCATCCTACCAACCGTCCTTTCTCCACGCGAAGCTTCGTGGTGACGGGCAGGGCCGAACGCCGGCCGCTTCGGAGGTAGTAGCTGCCCGTTACGCCAAACAGCAGGGCCAGCGACAGGACGGCTATGGTCCAATCGGGCCAGCCGTAAAAGAGATAGATCGCGGTCAGCATCATGCTGGCGAAGGACATGGGCACGAGGACCTTCCATGCCAGCGCCATGAGCTGATCGATGCGGAGGCGCGGCAGGCTTGCTCGAATCCAGAACATCACGAAGATCACGCTCATCGTCTTGCCGACCAGCCATGCGGCCTGAACCACGTTCTGCGTCCAACCGGAATCAGGCCCAGGGCCGCGCCATCCGCCCAGGAACAAGAGCGCCGTGAGCGCTGCGATCACGAACGTATTCGCGTACTCGGCCAGGGAGAACATGGACCAGTGCATGCCGCTGTATTCGATGAAGGGCCCACCGACGACCTCCGACTCGGCCACCGG
>JACZTE010000253.1 GCA_022573935.1 Chloroflexota bacterium | reverse complement strand
CGCTCGGGGAAAATGTCGTCGGCCAGGAGGAGGCGATCCACGTCATCGCCAAGGCCGTGCGTCGCTCGCGGGCCGGACTGAAGGACCCCAGGCGCCCCATTGGCGTGTTCATGTTCCTCGGGCCCACAGGCGTAGGAAAGACCTACCTGCCACGCATGCTGGCAGACTTCATGTTCGACAGCGAAGACGCGCTGCTCCGGCTGGACATGTCGGAGTTCATGGAGAAGCACAACGTCTCCCGGCTCGTTGGAGCGCCACCCGGCTACATCGGCTACGAGGACGGCGGCCAGCTGACCGATACTGTTCGCCGCAAGTCCTACTGCCTGATCCTATTGGACGAGATCGAGAAGGCGCACCCGGACGTCTTCAATATCCTCCTCCAGATCTTCGATGACGGCCACCTGACCGACGCAAAGGGGCGCAAAGTGGACTTCCGAAACACCATCATCGTCATGACCAGCAACGTCGGCTCCGACTTGATCCGAAAGGAGTCGGTGATTGGCTTCAACATCCAGAAGGAAGAGGTTAAGACGGCAGAGGACCAGTACAAGCGGATGAAGGAGAAGGTACTGGAAGAGCTGAAGAAGGCCTTCCGGCCGGAGTTCCTCAACCGCCTCGACGCCACCGTGGTCTTCCACGGTCTGCGCAAAGAGCACATCCGCCAGATTGTGGATCTCCAGCTCAAGGACGTGGAGCAGCAGCTGAAATTGAAGGGCGTCACACTAGAGGTAACCGAGACCGCCAAGGACTGGCTGGGCGAGAAGGGCTATGACCAGGTCTTCGGCGCCCGGCCGCTACGCCGCGTGATCCAGGACGAGATCGAGGATCGTCTTTCAGACGCGATCTTGGAGAATCGCTTCCAGGATGGCGACAGTGTGATAATCGATGTTGAGGGCGACGAGGTGATCCTGAAGAGCGCCTCGGAGCCCGCCCTCGCTTAGCCCTCAGCGCGCAGACGACTTGCGGGGGGCGGGTCGTTGACCCGCCCCCCGCTCTATGTACTCGGCCAGAGTAACGTGAACGATCTCATGCAGAACGAAGCCTTCCGAATTGAAGCTGCATCGTTGCTCTGGTATGATCCCGCTAACATACGCAGTCAGGGACGATACAGCGGCATCCTGAGCCGCTAAGGAGAGGCGTGCGTCAGCGATGAATCGAGTTGTTCTAGCGATCGTCGGAGTGGTGATGATGCTGGTGCTTGCCGCCGGCGTCCTTGTGGTCGTCGTCGTGGTTGGCGGCGACGACGGAGACGGCAGCGGTCGGGTCGCGAACGAGCTGCGCCTGCGCGGCTCGGAACCGATCACGCTCGACCCCCACCTTGTCACGGACGGTACCTCGGCGCTCTACATCGTCGAGATCTTCGGCGGCCTCCTCACGCTGGACCTAGATCTCCAGATCCAGCCTGACCTGGCGGAGGAGATCCCCACCGAGGCGAACGGCGGCAAGGTCGTCAACGCGGACGGCACGGTCACCTACACCTTCCGCCTTCGCGATAACCTCCTCTTCCACAACAGGACGCCGGTGCGGGCGCAGGACGTGAAGTTCTCGCTGGAGCGGGCCGCAGACCCGGCGACGCAGTCGCTGGGGGCGGCGTTCTTCCTGGCGGACATCGTCGGCGTCCTCGAGAAGCTGCGCGGTGAGGCGGAAGAGGTCAGCGGCGTCCAGATCATCGATGACCGCACCATCGAGATCACGATTGACCGAGACCTGCCCAACTTCCTCTTCAAGCTCACCTACCCCACCGCCTTCGTCGTCAACCAGCAGCAGATCGAGCGAGACGATAACTGGTCACGCCGGCCCATCGGCACCGGCCCATACAAGCTGAAGAAATGGGACTTCGGTGATCTCATCACGCTGGAGGCGAACGAGGAGTATCACCTGGGAGCGCCTCAGGTGCAGACCGTTCGCTACCGCCTCCTCGGCACATCCATCACGCTCTACGAAGACGATCAGATCGACGTGGCAGGCGTCGGCATAGACGACCTGGAGCGCGTCCAGGACCCATTGGACCCGCTCAACGGCCAGTACAGCTCCGGCAGCCAGCTCTCAATCAGCTACCTTGGCTTCAACGTCAACGCGCCGCCCTTCGATGACCTGCTGGTGCGCCAGGCCTTCGGCATGGCGATCAACCTAGAGGAGATCGTCAGCATCCTGTTCCAGGACGCCATCCCGGCCGCGAACAGCATCGTCATGCCCGGCCTTCCCGCATACAGCGAGGACAACCAGGCCCCGCAGTTCGACCCCGAACGGGCGCTGGAGCTGTTGCAGCAATCGAGCTACTGGGGTACGGACGCGCTGGAGGGGATCACCGTCGCCGAGGGCGGGGCCGGCGGCAGCGCCAGCTCCTCGCTCGAAGTCATCATCGACAACTGGCGCACCCATCTCGGTGTGGAGGTAACCGTCGAGCAATCGCTTGCCGGCGAATTCTTCCGCAACATTGAAGATGGCATCTACCAGATGTACCTCCTCGCCTGGATCATGGACTACCCTGCCGAGGAGAATCTGCTCAACCTCCACTTCGACAGCGAGGGCGCGAACAACTACAACGGCTACGAGAACCCCTCGGTGGACACGCTGCTCCGCGAAGCGCTGATCGAGCAGGACGCTGAGCGGCGAACCGCTCTGTACCAGCAAGCCGAGCAGCTCATCCTGGACGACGTGCCCTGGTTCCCCCTCTTCTTCGATCGCTACCACATCCTCAAAAAGGATTATGTCAAGGTATACCCTGTCCCGGGGGGCATCGTGCCGCGGCTGCGCTTCGTCGTCCTCGGCG
>JACZTE010000252.1 GCA_022573935.1 Chloroflexota bacterium | reverse complement strand
TGCCATCTCCTCGGCGTGGCCTAGCAGGCCGAAGCCGGTGACGTCGGTGCAGCCGTGGACGCCCGCCTCGAGCGCCAGGTGCGAGGCATGGCGGTTCAGCCGCAGCATGGTATCGATGGTGGCCTGGAGGTGGTCTGGCTCGCAGGAGTCGGCGCGTGCGGCGGTAAGGACCAGGCCGGTGCCCAGCGCTTTCGTGAGGATGAGCACGTCGCCGGGCCGGCCGCCGCCTTTGCGCAGCAGCGCGTCGGGGTGGGCCGTGCCGGTGACGCACAGCCCGTACTTCGGCTCGGCGTCGATGATCGTGTGGCCGCCGGCGATGACGCCGCCCGCCTCCGCCACCTTCTCGGCGCCGCCGCGGAAGATCTCGGCCAGGATCTCCGCCGGCTGGTCTTCGGGGAAGGCGGCCACCTGCAGGGCGAACAATACCTCCCCACCCATGGCGTACACGTCGCTCATGGCGTTCGCCGCCGACACCGCCCCGTAGGTGTAGGGGTCGTCGACAACGGGCGGGAAGAAGTCCACCGTCTGGACGATGGCGAGCTCGTCGCTCAGCCGATAGACGGCGGCGTCGTCCGCCCCTTCGACCCCGATCAGCAGGTCCGGGAAGTCGGCGTCGCGGAAGGTGTCTCTAAGGGGGCGCAGCACCTGCGCCAGCGTGGCGATACCCGCCTTGCCGGCTCAACCGGCGCAGGACGCCAGGCGCGTCAGTCGTACCTGCTTGCGCGTCATACCATCACCCCCTCTCCGGCTCGTCCATGCTGGTTCTGATTATACGCCGTGCGCGTCGAACATGGCGACGTGCCGAGAGCTGTCGCACTTCCGAAACGACTTTTTGCCCTTGGGAGGTTAGTCTAGTGTCGAACCGCTAGCGGAATATTCGACAGGAATAGCAAAACGGAGGTACGCATATGAAGTTGTGGAAACTAGGCATCGTTGTCCTGGCCGGCGTGATGCTGGCTGGAACGGTGGTGGGCATCGTCGCCGCCCAGACGGACGGTGACACGCCGACTACCGAGAGAGACGTAGCGCCCCATAAGGTGCGGGTGTTCGCGGATCTGCTGCCGCGGCTGGCAGAGAACCTGGGCATCAGCCCGGAAGAGCTGACAGCGGCCATCCAGCAGACCCAGCTGGAGCTGGTGGACGAGCGCGTGGCCGCTGGTGATCTCACGGAGGAGGAGGCCGCCCGCATCCGAGAGCGCATCGAATCCGGCGAAGGGCCGCTCTTCGGCGGCGGCAAACGACCGGGGCACGGTCCGGGTCGTGGCATGCAGGTGGTGCAGCAAGTGGCCGAACTTCTCGGCATGACGCCGCAGGAGGTGATCGAGGCGAAGCAGGCCGGCCAGAGTCTGGCCCAGATCGCCGAGGCGAACGGCGTCAGCGCAGCCGAGCTGGCAGCGTTCCTCCTGTCACAAATCGAGGAGCACATCGCCGAGGCGCTGGCGGCAGGCAAGATCGATCAGGCGCGCGCCGACGAGGTGCTCCAGAACGCCCCGGAGCGCATCGACCGGCTGATCAACCATACCGGGACGCCGGACGGAGACGGTCTCAGCCGGTTCCAGCCGTCCCGATTCCCAGCGCCCGTTGGGGTGGAGGATGGGTCTCTGCTCTAGCTGAGCTGACGGTAGATTCTGAATGGAGAGGGGGACTGTAACGTCTCCCTCTCCATTCTAATTGTTACACTTCGGAAACAACTTCTGGCGAGGGGCTAGCTATACTGCGGGTGCACTGATACGAGAGGAAGGTATTGCACTATGCGAAAGCCATGGAAACTCGCCATCGTCGCGATTGCCGTGCTCGCCCTTGGCGGCGGCATCGTTGTCGCGCAGACGGACAGCGACCCAGCCCGGCCGTTCTCGAACTTCGTGAGCCTGCTTGCCGAAAACCTCGGCATCACCGAGGCAACGCTTCAGGAGGCGATAGACCAGACGTCGGTAGAGATCGTGGACGAGAAGGAGGCCGCCGGCGACCTCACCACGGAGCAGGCGGATCGTCTTCGCGAGCGCATCGCCTCGGGCGAGGGGTCGCCGTTCTTCGGCGGCTTCGGTCGCGGCTTTGGCCATGGCCGCGGGTTCGGCCACGGATTCGGAGGGTTTGGCCCGGGAGTCGGCCATCTTGGCGCCGGGTCCGACGAACTAGCCGCCTGCCTGGGAGTGGCGAGCCCTGACGACCTGCGAGCCGCCTTCGCCGACGGCCAGAGCCTGGCCCAGATCGGCGCGGACAACGGCAAGAGTCGTGACGACGTGAAGGCTTGCGTCTCTGACCCGCTCCAGGAGCGGCTCGGTCAGGCCGTCGCAGACGGCAAGATCGACCAGGCGAAGGCTGACGAGATCACCCAGCGCTTCACGGAGCGGCTCGATGATCTCATCGACGGCACGGGCATGGGAGGCTTTCACTCCGGCAAGGGTGACTTCTCCCATTCAGGGGGGACGCATTCGTCCCTGGAGCCTGCCTCCACCGCATACTAGGATGTCCACTCGTTTGAGTGAGAGGACAGGAGGCCCCGCGGGGCCTCCTTCATCTAACGGCTAGGTATACCGAAGGATCCGAGTAGATATGAGAATCATCAAACGCGCGTTCCGGACGATCACACGCAGCCCGCTGCGAACAGGCTTGCTCGTCGCCGTGCTCGCGGTGAGCTTGGCCCTCACGCTGATCATGATCACCGTCAACGCGGCGTTCGGAGAGCGCTTGGACGAGATCAAGAGCCAGGTGGGTAGCAGTATCACCGTCACTGAGGCTGGAAGCTTCGGCGGGGGGTTCTTCGGCGGGAGGGCCT
>JACZTE010000251.1 GCA_022573935.1 Chloroflexota bacterium | reverse complement strand
GAGATGATCCTCATCCTGGCGGTGGTGTTCATCATCTTCGGCGTCGGAAGGCTGCCTGAAGTCGGTGGCGCTGTCGGGCGCAGCATCCGCGAGTTCCGCAAGGCGAGCAAGGAGCCGGACGAGTTGGAAAGCCCGGCCGAGAACGTCGTGTCGTCCGCGCCTAGCCAGTGCAGCAAGTGCAACGCTGAGCTCGCCCCGGCCGTGAAGTTCTGCGCCGAGTGCGGCACGCCCGTCGAAGCGGCCGTCAACTAACGCGTCGCCTTAGCCGAACGATCAACCGCCCCGAACTATCGGGGCGGTTTTGTGCTGCGAACGCGGTGGCCCTAGCCGGCCGGCGCGGCGACCTGCGCCGCCTGCAGCCTGCGCAGGAACTCCTCGTTGACCGAGAGCTGGCCTTCCTCGTCGGTGCGGAAGATCGAGAGCACGTCGTAGCCGCGCGCCCGCAGCGCGTCGCCGCCGCCCTCGTGGCGCTCCAGCAGCACGGCGACCAGGACGACCTTGCATCCCACCGCCTCCACCGCCTCGATCGCCTTCTGCGCCGAGCCGCCGGTGGTGATCGCGTCTTCGACCAGCGCGACGGGCCGCCCTGCGGCTATCAGCTCGTCGGCGTCTTCCGCGACTTCGCCAAGCTCGGTGGAAGCGTAGGGTTGGGCGATCAGGTCGCGCGCGCCGTACGCCTTCTGTTCCATGCGCACGACGAAGACCGGCAGCTCTCGCTCCCGCGTCAGGCTCGCCATGCCGACCGCCGTCGCGATGGGCACCGCTCCCAGCGCGGGTCCGCCCACCGCCTCCGCGCCCGCCGCCAGGGCCACGTCGACCAGCGCCTCGCCGATGAGCTTGGCCGCCGAGGGCCGCAGCGTGACGCGCTTGCCGTTGTAGTAGTACTTGCTGGAGCGGCCGGAGGCGAGCGTGAAGTCGCCGTGCTGAATACAGTAGCGACGCATCAGCTCGCCTAGCTGTTCGATCTGCTCGCGGTCTACCGGCATGGCGCTTCCACACCGTTATAGCCGATGGGCGACGGCTGGCGAAAGCGGGAGGCGCGAGTGACTGGTTAACACTCGCTGAGCTGTTTCCAGCCCTGCGGGATGAATCCCGCAGCTCCTCCTGGTTGCGAAATACGAAGCCGCGGTTTGAAACCCGCGGCGGCGAATCTGGAAAGGCTCGGCTACCGAATTCTTTAGCACCCTACAGGGGCCATCCTCCTACGGCGTCGACGGCTGTTCGTTTCTCGCGACCTCGTACTCGCGCCACTCCTCCACCAGCTTGCGGCGAGCGTAGCGGAAGCCCACTTCGTCGCCCACCACGCCGCCCAGCAGGCCCGCCAGCACGCGCGAGAGGACGAAGAGCAATATGATATTGGACACGAACCACCAGACGCTGGCATTGAGGGTGTAGATCACGTAGAAGATGACGATGAACGTGAGCACGCCCAACCCCAGCCCCAGGTAGGCGAAGCTGTTCACCACCAGGCTCTCGCGGCGGCGCAACTGGCGAAACATCTGTAGCACTTCGCTCGGCACCCGCTCCACCGGCGGTCGCTCCTCGACAGGGTGGCCGCAGTGCGGGCATTGCGTGCGCTCCGGATCGAGAGGCGTGTAGCAGTAGCCGCAGAAGCGCCCGACGTTGGGCGCCTCGCCGCGGACCATCGTCGCCAGCGCCGTCATGAGCCGCTCGGAGAAGATCGGGATGTCGGCTTGCTCGGGCTCAGTCATGCCGTCGCTCTTTGTCTACGACCCGCTTCAACTCGCGAAAGTACGCCAGCTTGCGACGGGCCGTCCAGTGCGTGTTTTGGGGACTGGTGGAGGGCACGACGAAGACACGAGCGCCCGCGAGCCGTGCTTCACGCTGCAGTCCGGGTTCGCATTTCTCGCCGGTGAAGCCCGTGTACACCGCTACGCCGTTGAAGCAGACGACGAGCGGCCGGCAGAGCTGGAGCTTCTTCTCCAGACGAATAGCGCCGGCCTTCATCTCTTCTCGCGAGAGGTCGCGGATGCCGCTCGTGGGCCGCTTCACCAGATCGGTCAGCCCAATGCCGAACTCGAGCACGCGCTTGTCGTCCTGAGCGCCGAACCCCTCCGGCACGAAGCCCGCCTTATGAAGCAGCGTCCAAAAAGGATTCTTGGGATTGGCATAGTAGTGATCTTGTCGCGCCGAGATCTCCCCCGGGTTGGCCCCGACGAACACCACGTCGAGGCCACGGCGCAGGTAGTCGCGTAGTGGGCGAAGCATCGCGGCCATGCCGTCGGGATGCTAACACGAGAACTGGTGGGAGACAAACCAGCGGCAGGCGTTGCCGTCCCGCACTAGGCCAGACCCTTCGCTCCGCTCAGGGTGACGGGGTGGCTTGCTGTCATGCTGAGCTCGTCGAAGCATCTGTGCAGTGCCCTTCGCTCCGCTCAAGGTGACAAGACCAGCGTCTCCCGTCCCGTCGGGCAGATCTCCAGCAGGCAGCAGTCCCGGCAGCGTGGCCGCGACCGGCAGGTCTGCTTGCCATGGAGGACGATCAGCGCGTGATAGCGACGGTACTTGCTCAGATCAGACGGCAGCGCCTCTTCGAACCAACGTTGCCACACGGCATAGCCGTCGCGCTCCGGCCCCAGGCCCAGCCGGCGAAAGAGGCGCATCGTGTAGGCATCGACCTCGAACACGGGGTGGCCGGCCGCGTAGAGGAGGATAGCGTCGGCGGTCTCCGGCCCGATGCCGTGGGTGGCGAGCAGCCGCTTGCGCAGCTCGTCGCGCGGCCGCGCCAGCAGCCGGTCGAGACCGCCGCACGCTTCCGCGAGCAGGGCGAG
>JACZTE010000004.1 GCA_022573935.1 Chloroflexota bacterium | reverse complement strand
ATGAGTCGACCGGGTGGTAGCTGCCATCGAGCAGCGTGACCAAGGTATCGATGACCGGGTAGCCAGCCAGGATGCCCGTCTCCAGCGCTTGCTTCACGCCGGCCTTTACAGCCGGAATGTATTCCTTCGGGATGGAGCCGCCCTTCGTCTTGTCGATGAACTCGGACCCTGCGCCCCGCTCTCGAGGCGCGATCTCGATCTCGGCGACGCCGAACTGGCCGCGACCGCCGGTCTGTCGCACGAAGCGGCCCTCGGCGCGGGCGGTGCTCGTGATCGTCTCCTTGAACGCGACTTCCGGCCGGCCCACGGTCGCCTCTACTCGAAACTCACGCAGCATCCGGTCGACGATGACCTCCAGGTGGAGCTCGCCCATGCCGGAGATGATCATCTGGCCGGTGTCCTGGTCGTAGTGGGTGCGGAAGGTGGGGTCTTCCTCCGAGAGACGCTGGAGGCTCTCTCCCATGCGGTCCTGGTCTTCTTTCGTCTTAGGCTCGATGGCGACGGAGATGACGGGCTCCGGGAAGGTTATCGTTTCGAGGACGATCGGGGCATCGATGTCGCAAAGGGTATCGCCGGTGAAGGTCTTTTTGAGGCCGATGGCGGCGGCGATGTCCCCGGCATAGACATCGGTGATGTCCTCTCGATGGTTGGCGTGCATGCGCAAGAGCCGGCCGATGCGCTCTTTCTGTCCGTTAGCGCTGTTCAGGATGGTCGCGCCCTCGGTGATATGGCCTGAGTAGACGCGGAAATATGCGAGGCGACCGACATACGGGTCGCTCACAATCTTGAAGGCCAGAGCGCAGAAGGGCGCGTCATCGTCGGCGAAGCGCTCCACCGCCTCGCCGCTCTTTGGGTGGCTCCCGCCAACGGGCGGTATGTCCGCGGGCGAAGGCAGATAATCGATGACGGCGTCCAGGAGAAGCTGCACGCCCTTGTTGCGCAGCGCGGAGCCGCACAGGATGGGCGTTCCCAGCGAGGCCAGCGTTACGCGGCGAATTGCCTTTTTCAGTTCGGTGGGGCTAACTTCGTGGCCCTCCACGTAGCTGATCATGAGCTGGTCGTCGACCTCAGCGGTCCGCTCAATGAGCCGATCTCTGTTCCGCGCAGTCTCCTCTGCCAGCTCTGGCGGAACCTCTTTTACGACCGGTTCTTCGCCTGCGTCCGACGAGAAGTACCAGGCCCGTTCCTCGACTAAGTCGATCATGCCCGCAAGGTCGGCCTCTGCGCCGATGGGGATCTGGATCGGGAGGGGCCGAGCATCGAGTCGCTCTTCGATCATGTCGATCGTTCGCCAGTAATCGGCGCCCACCCGGTCGAGCTTATTGACAAAGCAGATGCGCGGCACCCGATAGCGGTCGGCCTGGCGCCAGACGGTCTCCGACTGGGGCTCCACGCCATGGACGGCATCGAAGACAACGACGCCTCCATCCAGGACGCGCAGGCTGCGCTCGACTTCGACCGTGAAGTCGACATGGCCGGGGGTGTCGATGATGTTGATGCGGTGGTCGGCCCAATCGCAGGTCGTTGCGGCGGCCGTGATGGTGATGCCACGCTCGCGCTCCTGGACCATCCAGTCCATGACGGCGGTACCTTCATGCACCTCGCCGATCTTGTAGGTGCGACCGGTATAGAAAAGCACACGCTCGGTGATGGTGGTCTTTCCGGCGTCGATATGGGCGATGATGCCGATGTTTCGTACTCGCTCAATAGCGTGGTCTCGTGCCATCACTCTCGCTCGCTGAGGAAACGTGAGGGCCGTCCTGGTCTTTCAGGACGGCCCTGCGCTCCTTGCTACCATCGATAATGAACGAAGGCTCGGTTCGCCTCCGCCATTCGATGTGTATCCTCTTTCTTCTTTACCGTTGAGCCCTGCCCGCTTGCGGCGTCGCTCAGCTCGGCGGCCAGCCGTTCGACCATTGAGCGGCCGCGACGGGCGCGGGCCGAGGCGAGCAGCCATCGCAGGGCGAGGGCGAGCCTACGTTCGGCGCGGATGTCGACCGGCACCTGGTAGGTAGCGCCGCCAACTCGTCGCGGCTTCACCTCAATCGTCGGCGTCGCGTTCTGCACCGCCTGCTCGAAGACCTCCAGCGGGTCGCGTTTTTGCTGCTCCTCGATCGTGTCCAGTGCCTGGTAGACGATGCGCTCCGCGATGCTCTTTTTCCCGCGCTGCATCACCTTGTTGATGAACATGCTAAGGAGCCGGTTGCCGTACTTGGCATCCGGTATCACCTCTCGTCGTACCGCGCGGGATCGTCGCGACATACCTTAGTCCTTCAAGTAGCGGTCGCCCCGGCTGGCCGGGGCGTTCCGATGCGTGCTTGGCGCTGGCGGCCTCTCCTAAACGCCGCCGCCCGGCGTACCACCCTTACGGGTGCCGTACTTGCTTCGCCCGCGCTGCCTGCCACTCACTCCCTGGGCATCCAATGCGCCCCGGATGATGTGGTAGCGAACGCCGGGCAGGTCCTTCACTCGGCCACCTCGAATGAGGACGACCGAGTGCTCCTGAAGCGTGTGTCCCTCGCCGGGAATGTATGCTGTCACCTCGATACTATTGGTGAGCCGCACACGGGCGATCTTCCGCAATGCGGAGTTGGGCTTCTTCGGGGTCATCGTGCGCACCTGGGTGCACACGCCGCGCTTCTGGGGAGCCCCTTTCCCCCGCACCAGCCGGTTCTTCAGCGTATTGTAGGTGAAGCGCAGGGCCGGCGCCTTCGTCTTCTTCACGATCCGCTTCCGGCCTTTTCGCACGAGTTGGTTGATGGTTGGCACTTGTTCTCCTTAATTCGCCCCTGAAAACTACAGCACGAGCCGAAGGCCGCAACCCTGAGCCTGACCCGGCGTAGGTTCATCTCCCTTAGGTAAACAAACCCACCATTGCCGGCGGTGATCACTGTTCTGTGCCTTCGGCCCAGCGGATAAACGCTGTTCTCAGGCGGTGACAGATCAGTCTATCTGGAATCTGCGAGTTGTGTCAAGCAGATTCGCGGCAAGCTTCAGGCCGCCTGTCGCCCGTGATCTTCCATATTCCCTTAAGGTTTTTGCCTACAACGCCGATATTCCCTAGGAGAGTTCTCTACACACACATTCGCTGCTTACACGAGATCGGAGCAACCATGGACGACATTCCACACCGCCGCTTTGGGCTCCTTCGCTGGCTGACGGGCAATCCGCGCTTCGCGCTGCTGCGAGGGGCGTTGATCGTCAGCGGCCTCAGCCTCATCGTCTTCTCTGCGACGTTCCTTCTCGCAGTGGATTGGGGCGGGACGCCAGCTCCCAGCGCCGCCGACGAGCCCACGCCGGTCAACCTGACGGACGGCACCAGCGCCATCGCGGGCGATCCTACGGCCACGATACTCCCCACAGCGACGCCCGCAGCCTCGACGACGCCGATAGGAACGCCGCTTCCGCTTCTGACACCGACGCCAGCGCTGGGAGATCCGAGCGCCGTGTCGCCTGCGCCGGCCGCTGTGCCGCCTGCATCGACCGCTGTGCCGCCTGTGCCGACCGCTGTGCCGCCTGCGCCGGCAGCACCGACCGCGGTTCCGCCGACGGCAGTGCCGCCGACGGCTGTTCCTACGCCCCAGCCTCCAAGCTGCCCCACGGCCCCCATGGGGAGCTTCGCGCAGGCGCTCTTCGACGCTATCAACAGCGCGAGGGCTGACAACGGGATGTCAGCATTGGGCCTCAACTCATGCGTGGTGTTCGTCGCCAATCTCCGCTCTGAGGATATGGCGGCGAAGGACTACTTCGCGCATGAGAGCCCTCACGGTGACACCGCCTTCTCGCTCATGAACGAATACAACGTGCTCTATGGCTGGGCCGGGGAGAACCTGGCGCGGAACAACTACCCCGACAGCGAGAGCGTGGCCGTGGCCATCCGCGACCTGATGAACAGCCCCGGCCACCGGGCGAACATCCTCCACGTCGAGTTTACGCAGATGGGCGTTGGGTTCGCCGTCGATGGGAACATGAAGTACTTCACCATGGTCTTCGTCGGACCGCCCTAGAGGCGGAGTAGCACCGCAGCGAAAAGAGAGGCTCCCGGCCGTACGGCCGGGAGCCTCTTCGTATCAGAAGCGCGTCGGACGCCTAGGCAGCCTCAGCCTCGACGAAGTAGGAGGAGCAGGCCAGGTCGACCCACTCCGGCGTCAGCTCCGGCTCCTCGCCGTAGAAGTTGGTGATATCGATCAGGAGCTCCACCAGGTCTCGGGGATGGCAACCCCTGAATTCACGGTCAGTCTGATCATAGTAGGCCTCAACCAGGTAACGCGCGCCTTCCTCCGTGTGCGCAACGCCCTGCTCCTCGCAGACCCGGGTCAGGATCGCCAGATACTCCTCTCGGGTAGGGTTGGGGACCTCCACCTTGTGCCGGATGCGACGGAAGAACGCCTCGTCGCCCAGCTTCGCCGGCGGGATGTTCGTCGAGAAGATGAGGAGCACCTCGAAGGGCAAATCCAAGGTATCGCCGGTGTGGAGCGAGAGGCGATCCACCCCCTGCTCCATCGGCACGATCCAGCGGTTGAGCAGCTCTCTCGGCTGCACCAGCTGCCGGCCAAAGTCGTCGATGATGAGCACACCGCTGTTCGCCTTCCACTGCAACGGCGCGATGTAGAACTTGGAGAGCTCCGAATACCGCAGCTCCAAATCCTGGAGCGTCAGCTCGCCGCCAATCCGAACCGTCGGGCGCTTCGCCACCACCCATCGCCGGTCCAGGCGGCGTTCCTGCCCAGCCGGTGGCGGAGCGGCGTTCTGCCGTCGTTCCTCCGCTACCTGAGGCTTCACCGGTTCGTGCATGCGCGGGTCGAACACCTTGATGATCTGTCCATGCACCTCTACCGCGTACGGGATCAGCACCGCGCCCGGCAGCATGCCGGCGATGGCGAGGGCGAGGCTGCTCTTGCCGTTGCCAGAGTTGCCGTAAATGAGCACAGAGCGGCCGGTGTTGGCCGCCGGGCCCAACGCAGCCAGGACGTTTCGACTCAAGACGAGGTGCGAGACACCATCGAGGAACGTTTGGCGGTCGATATGGACATCGCGCACGGACTGGTGCTTCAAGACATCGGTATAGAGCGAGAGGGGGACGGGCGCCGGCCCGACGTACTGATTGCGCCCCAGGGCCTCCTCCGCCTTCTCCGTGCCCCGCTTCGTTAGTGCATACTGATACGCCTGCTCTCCAATGCCTGAGCTGCCGACGACCTCGAGGGCCTGCTCTTGGCGGAGGAACGCGACGAGCTCCTCGATCACCGGGAAGGCCAGGGCGAGATGCTCGCTCAACTGGCGTCCGGTAGGCCGGCCGCTGAAGTGGATGGACTTCAGCGCCAGGTCGACCAGAAGCGAGAGCTCCAGCCCCGTCTCCTCAATGCTCCTCGGCTGGGGCACGAAGGCGCCGCTGGGGGTGTTGGGCTCAGCGGGCTCGTCTCGCGTGATAGAGGGCGTCGTCTCTGTGGTCATGGTGTAACCTCCTTAGCCCGCCAAGAGCAGCTCTCGGGTCAGGTCACCCCAACTAAAGAGCACTGCCGACAGGCTACCGGCGCCGGCGCCGGTAATGAGCTGGTCGTTGGTCCAGGAGCGTAGCGTCTCCCGTACTCGCTCCTCCACGAAGCTTTGGTTGTAGAAATCGCTGGGGCGGAGCACGCCGTAGTTGACGCTTGCTACCTGGCCCTCCCCCTCGCGGAGCAGCGCCACCGCCAGCGTCACGTAATCCAACCCATACGGCCGGCGCATTTCGCCCAGCACCTCCCTGCACCAGCCGACCAGCTTAGCGATGAACTCCTCGCTCGCCGTGGCCGCCGCGATGTTCTGGATGGGCCAGGTGGTGTGGTAGAGGCCAACGCCAGATGTGAGAGCTCGGCGGACATCGGCCTGGAGCGAGCGACGCTCGACCAGGCGGCTGATGGGGTTGGACACGCAGACCTCCCGTGCCGCCTTGCGGCGGCCTCATGGGAAGTATCGGCAAAGAGTCGAGGAGGTCTGAAAACGTGACGCTAGCGGTTCGTGCTGGAGCGCCAGGCGAAGCCAGTACGTACCAGCAGGCCGCCCAGCAGAACGAGCGCAAAGCCGGCTGCCCTGGGCAGGGGGTTTGCCGCGCCGACATCGGGGCCGGCGCCGGAATCGGGCAGGGCCGCAGCCTGACGCGGCTGCACTACCACAGCCGGCGCTAGCTCAGAGACGTAGGTGGGGGTCGCCGTCGCCGCCAGGGAGACGCTGGTGGTCTCGCTCGTGGGGACGAACGCGGATCCGAGGATGGCAAGTCCAGCGCCTGTGGAGAGAAGAACAGCCAGGAGACCGGCGCAGCTGGCTCGTGCTAATGTCTGCCTCATCGAAGATCCTCCGAACGGTTCCTCTTCGGCAGCTCGGCTGTCGTTCCCCTCGCGGGGAGTAGACCCGAAGCTTTGCGCCCGGACGAATCGCCGGGGGCCTTTCGGCCGAACGCGGTTTCCCGCGCCGCGCCTTTATCGGAGGCTCTTTTCTGTTGTCTAAGGGTGGGAACCAGGGGACGTTAATCAGGCCCCGCCTCCTGAACGCGCGTCCCCTGGGCCCGTAGCCCGATCTCAACTCCCCCCGAAGGGAACAGCTGTAGATCGCTTGGTTAAGTGGGGATTCCTAACAAGGAGCACCCCTCCGCTCCCAGGCCCGCCTCCTGCTGCCCGGCCGCGATCTTTCCACTGGGACGTCCTTGCCCTGAACAGTACGCTCTTCCGTCCGATACTACACTTGAGTAGCTGATCCGAAAGCGAGCTGCGGACGGATCGTACTGCGCCATGCTGATCGGGCCGTATTGTGCCATAGCTTCCATGATATGTCAAGCACGATCGCCTGGTTCTATGGATCAAACGGAGGGCAAGTCGCGGTGTTACATCGACGGCAAGGTGAACTGAAGTCACGTCTGCACTGGAGCCACCCGCTATGGCTGCTCCTGGCCCTAGCGACGCTGTTGCTATCGCCGGCTGCCGGGCTCGCACAGGAAGAGGCGCTGACGGTAGAGGTGGCCAGCTTCACCACAGACGAATCTTCGCAGGCACAAGCGGTGGTGACGGTGTTGGCGAGCGACGGCCGCCCGCTGGCCGGCCTAACGGCTGAGCAGTTCCAGGCCAACCTCAACGGCACCACCGTGCCGGTAAGCGCGGTCACCCGCGGCGTAGACAGCAGCTTGGGCATCGCCGTCGTGCTGGCGCTGGACGTAAGCGGCAGCATGGCCGGCGGCGCCTTAACGCAGGCGAAGACAGCCGCCCATCGCTTCCTGAACGACCTTGCGCCACAGGACACCGTCGCTATCGTCGCCTTCGGCAATGCTGTGGTGCCACTCTTAGCGTTCACGACGGACAGAGCGGCGGCAGGCGCCGCGATCGACGGCCTCACCGCGAGCGGCAGCACTGCTCTGTATGATGCGACGGTCGCGAGCATCCGGCTGGCAGTCGACTCCGGCAACAGCCGCCTGGCGGTGGTGCTGCTAACCGACGGTGTCGACGACGGCAGTCTGCTCTCGCGCGCCGACGCCCTCGCGACGGCGCAGACGTTGGGAGTGCCGGTGTTCGCCATCGGGCTCGGTACCGGCATCGACCGCGCGTACCTTCAGGAGCTGGCCCAGGGAAACGGCGGCCGGTTCGCAGAGACGCCATCGCCGCAGGGGCTAGCCCAGCTCTATGCGGAAGCGGCTGAGCTGCTGCGAGGCCAGTACATCCTCACGCTAGACACCAGCGAGATCGCCCTGGACGAATCGCAGGCGGTCACCCTCCGCGTGGACGTAACCGCAGGCGAGTTGACGGGCGGCGGCGAGCGCATGTTCGAGCCTCGGGGGCCATTCGTTACGCTGAGCGCGGTGGAGCCAGGCGAGCGGCTGGAGAGCGAGCGCACCGTGATCGCCCAGGTCGTCTCGAATGACCCCGTGAGCACGGTCACTTTCCTGGTGGACGGCGAGGCGGTGCTACAGCTCACCGAGCCGCCCTACCAGTTCACGTTCGACCCGGCGCTCGTCACCGACGGCGAGCACTCGCTCCAGGCAACGGTTGTCACCACCACCGGCCGGACGGCAACGTCAGCGGCGGTGCTGGTGCGCACCGGCCCGCCAGCCGCACCATCGGTCACGCTGAGCGGCGTGACCTCCGACGAACAGCTCACTGAAGCGCGAACCGTGACCGCCGAGATCGAATCGCTCGATCCCATCAGCAGCGTCACGTTCCTTGTGGACGGCGAGCCCGTGCTAGAGCTCACCGAGCCGCCTTACGAGTTCAGCTTCGACCCAGCCTCCTCAGCTAGTGGAGAGCATACGCTCCAAGTCGAGGTCGTCACCGACGCCGGCTTGACGGCGACAGCGGCGGTAGCGGTGCGCACGAGCGGAGGCGGGTCGGCGGTGAGCCCGAGCCTTATCGCGGCCGGGTTGATCGTCGTCGCGGGCGTGGGCGGAGCGCTCTCCGTGCTCTACCTGCTGCGGCGGCGGCGCAGCGAAGAGGGCGAGCCCGACCCGGATGCGCCTCAGGAGCCATCGCCCAAGCCTATCCGCACAGGCGGATGGAACAAGAATCCTACGCCTCGGCCGCTTTGGGGCGACGAACCGCCGCCGGCGACGCCGGTCCTCACCAACAAGCCGCTGGGCCGCCTGCTGATCACCAGCGGCTCGCTCCAGGGCCAGGCGTTCCCGGTGAGCGACGCGGCCGCCAGCATCGGCTCCGGCTATCGCTGTTTCATCAAGCTTCCCGAGAAAGATGGAGACGAGGAGATCGTTCCGGAATGGGCGAGAGTCTGGGTCCGAGATGGCAAGCTCATGGTGCACGAGCTGCAACGGTTGAGCACCAGCGGGTCGATGCCCGGTAGCTGGCTGATCCTGGATTCCGGCGAGTCGTTCACGGTCGGCTCCTGGACGTTCCTGTTCGAGTTGGACGCTGCGGAGACGGTGGCTGCAGCAGAAGGCTCGGAACAGGAGCAGATCCCCAACATTCTCCGTGACTCCTACGAGCAACCGTCGGACGAAGCTCCGGCAGAGAGCAACGATCAGGGAGACAGCGGCTCTAAGCCGGCTGAGGCAGCAGAGCCCGCGGCATAAGGACACCCCTCTCGTTCGCCTCCGAATCTGCCGATCCTAACGATATAGAAGGCTTTTACACAGCTTAGGCAGTCTCCTGAGCGAGGCCGGTAACGTTTGCCGGGCCATCCCGTTTCGAAGATCGAGTAGGACAATGCTCAAGTCCATTGCCCCGCAGGAAGAAGTAGACGAGCGCACCCTGGTGCTGCGGGCTATCGCCCGTGACCAAGCGGCATTCGGCGCGCTCTACGATCGGCATGTGGTGCGAGTGTATCGTCACATCTACTATATGGTAGGGAACCCAGCCGAGGCGGAAGATCTCACGGCGCAGGCCTTCCTCCAGGCCTGGCAAGCCATCCCTCGATATCGGCCGCGCGCCGCGCCCTTCGTCTCCTGGCTGCTTCGCATTGCCCACAACCTGGGCGTGAGCTACCTGCGCTCTCGAAAGCAGAACGCGGAGCTTCCGGAGACGCTGATAGACCACAGCCGCCTGCAAAATCCGGAGCCGGCTCTTGAGCAGCGGCTGAACAGCGAACGCATACGAGACGCAATCCTGAATCTGCGAGAAGAGCATCGCAAGGTGATCATCCTGCGCTTCGTGGAGGACCTGGAGTATCGCGAGGTGGCGGAGATCCTTGGGAAGAGCGTGGCGGCGGTGCGCGTCATCCAGCACCGAGCGCTGAACGCGCTGCGCAAGCAGATGAAAAACGAGGAGTCGACGGAGCTGGCGGTCAATGGCTGAGGAAGAGATCGTCAGGGCGCTGGCCGAGTGCCTGGAGGCGCTGCGGCAGGGCGAGGCCGACGTGCAGGCCTGCCTTGAGCGCTACCCAGCCCACCGAGCAGAGCTCGAGGCGCTGTTAGAGGTAGCTCGGCTGATCCCTAGCCTTCCCCTATCGGTCGCGCCATCGCCCCCCTTCCGCGAGCGGACGCGGCGATGGCTTCGCGGAGGCGCCAACGGCGCTCCCGAATCGCCCGCCGGCTGGCGCTGGCAACCCCCGTCGCTGCGCTAACGTCAGATTCGCCCCGCCTGCCGGGAGACAGACACGTCGAAATGCCCCGCGAAGTTCATCCTGAGCCCTCCTAGCAGCTCCGCTCCGCGCAGCCTGACGCGCAGGGCTCAGCATGACAGCGGCGACAGCCGAGGACAGAGCTAAAGCTTTGTCCCTACGAGGTTGGCGGTGTGCGCTGCTTCACCGTCGTAGGGACAGACCTTCAGGTCTGTCCGGAGACGCGGCCCCTGGGAGTGCGAACGAGATGCTTCGCTCCGCTCAGCATGACAGCGGCGAAGGGCTCGGCATAACTAGGAGACGACGAGGCGTCCCGGGGGAAGATGGGACGCCTCTCGCGGCAGGCCGTCGGTGCTGGTGGCGGGGTGGTGGGTTTCGACGGCCTAATGCCCAATGTGGAACTGCACGGATTGCGCCCGCCGGAGATCGACCAGGGGGCATCCTTGCTCCCACCGGTCGACATTCCCGGCGGGCGTCACCATCCTATGCCCTTTCGACCGAATGGTGGGGGTTTATTACGTTAATATCAGCACCAATTTCGCCAAGCCACCATAACGCTCAGGAGCAGCCGCTGGTGCTGCCGCAGTTCTCGCAGCGGTAGCAGGTGCCGCTGCGGGTCATGATCCAGCCGCAGCTCGCGCAGGCGGGCGAATCCGACTGGGCTTGGCTCCGCAACACGCCGGTCTCCACGACACTCGCAGGGTCCTCACCGTGGCCGTTGCTCCCGTTAGAGCCGTTCTCCACCTTATCCAGCTGATCGGCGAGGCGCTGCTTCACCTCCGGCGTCAGCACGCCCAGCTCCTCAGCAGCCTCCGCGGGGAGGAACTGGGACGCCATCCAGCGGAACAGGTAGTCGATGGGCGACTGAGCGAACGGGATCTCCGGGTTCGATGTCCTGCCCGATGGTTCGAAGCGCACGTGGCTCAAGCCACGCACCAGATCGTCCAGCGGCACGCCGTACTGAAGCGAGTAGGAGATAGAACGGCCGAACGACTCCATCAGGCCGTAGATCGTGCTCCCTTGCTTCGCCATGCTGATAAACACCTCAGCCGGCGTGCCGTCCTCGTAGAGACCGACGGTGATGTAGCCGGTGTGCCCTTCGATCTTGAACTTGTGCGTGATCGAATTGCGCGTGTCGGGCAGAGGACGTCGCCGCGGTTGGTCGACAGCGGGCTCGTCTGACCCGCCCGAGCCTGTCGAGACCGGCTGCACCTTCTTCGAGCCGTCGCGGTAGATGGCGATCGACTTCAGCCCGTGACGCCACGACTCGATATACGCGTCCATCACCTCCTCGACGGTCGCCTCCTGTGGCAGGTTCACCGTCTTGGAGATAGCGCCGGAGATGAAGGGCTGGACCGCGCCCAGCATCTTAATGTGGCCCATGTGGTGGATGCTGCGCTTACCGCGCTCCGCCTTGAAGGCGCAGTCGAAGACGGGCAGATGCTCCTCGCGCAGGCCCGGCGCACCCTCGATGGTGCCCTGCTCGTCGATGTAGCGAGCGATCTCCTCGGTCTGCGCTTCGCTGTAGCCGAGGCGGCGCAGCGCGAGGGGTACGGTGCCGTTGACGATCTTCATCAGGCCGCCGCCCACCAGCTTCTTGTACTTCACCAACCCGATGTCCGGCTCCACCCCGGTGGTATCGCAGTCCATCATGAAGGCGATGGTGCCGGTGGGGGCGATGACGGTGGCCTGGGCATTGCGATAGCCGTGCCCTCGGCCCAGCTCCAGCGCGCTATCCCACGCCTCGCACGCCGCAGCGGCCAGCTCTCCGAGGTTCGACGCGGCTAGCTGGACATCAGCCGTCCGCAGCTCGTGCGCAGCGTCACGATGCTGGCCGATCACCCGCAGCATCGCCTCCCGGTTCTTCTCGTAGGCGGCGAAGGGCCCGACGCGCTCGGCGATGGTGGCGGAGGTAGCGTACGCATGGCCGGTCATCACTGCCGTGATGGCGGCGGCGTAGGCGCGGCCTGCGTCGGAGTCGTAGGGGATGCCGAGCGACATGAGGACGGCGCCCAGGTTGGCGTAGCCCAGGCCCAGCTGGCGCATGTCCATCGCGTTGCGCTCGATCTTCGCCGTCGGGTAGCTGGAGCAGCCGACGATGATCTCCTGCGCCCAGATCATCGTCGCGACGGCGTGGCGGAAGGCCTCGATATCGAACCGCCCCTCCTCGTCGAGGAAGGTCATCAGGTTCAGCGACGACAGGTTGCAGGCGGAGTCATCGACGTGCATGTACTCCGAACATGGGTTAGAGGAGTTGATGCGGCCGGACGCCGGGCAGGTGTGCCAGCGGTTGATGATGGTATCGAACTGCATGCCGGGGTCGCCGCACTCCCAGGTCGCCTGAGCGATGCGCCGCAACACGTCGCGCGCCTGCACCACCTCCAGCCCGCTGCCGTCAAGCACGGAGCGCAGCTCCCAGCTCCCATCGTCCAGCACCGCCTGCATGAACTCGTCCGTCGCCCGCACCGAGTTGTTCGCGTTCTGGAACTGGATGGAGGTCCAGGCCTCGCCATCGAGCGACATGTCCCAGCCCTTCGAGCCCAGGTCGTACGCCTTGCGCTCCTCGCGCGCCTTGCACTCGATGAACTCCAGCACGTCGGGGTGGTCGACGTTGAGCACCACCATCTTCGCCGCGCGCCGCGTCTTGCCGCCCGACTTGATCGAGCCGGCGATGGCGTCGGCTCCGCGCATGAAGGAGACCGGCCCGGAGGCCTGGCCGCCGGTGGAGAGCTGCTCGCGGCTGGAGCGGATGGGCGAGAGGTTGATGCCGGAGCCGGAGCCGCCCTTGAAGATCATCCCTTCCGTCTTCGACCACTCGAGGATCGAGTCCATCGTGTCCTCGACCGAGAGGATGAAGCAGGCGGAGCATTGGGGCTTCTCCTCCACGCCGACGTTGAACCAGACCGGGCTGTTGAAGCAGGCCTGCTGGTGCAGCATGAGGTGGGTCAGCTCATCGTCGAAGGTCTTCG
>JACZTE010000250.1 GCA_022573935.1 Chloroflexota bacterium | reverse complement strand
CGGTCGCGGGCCAGGCGCCTCAGGCATCACCGGCAAGCTCTCCGGTCAGCACGAGCGGCGCGGCCTGCTCGGTCCTTGGCCGCTCGCCGGCGGCCCAAGGCTGCGTGGCATCGTTGCCGCGGCCGTTGCGCTGCGGGCGATACTTGGTAAAGTACTCGTCGCACCAGAGGCAGACGCTGCCCAGCTCCTGAATGCGCTCCCGTGCGAACGCAGCGTCGATGCCGGCGTCGTCCCCCATCGCCCAGGGTTCGCCCTTATTCAGCGCCTCCCACATCGGATCGCCGCGCGCTCGGTCGAGGATCTGCAGCAGCGGCTCCTCCGACACATCGCCGAGCGGCTCGACGGTGCTCGGGCAGCAAGGATACATAAGCGTGAGCTGGATGGCGACCTCCTGGCGGGGGCTGCCGCTATCGAGGAAGCCGAGGGCGCCTGACCAGAGGGCGCAGAAGTTGTGGTCGGGATCGCGCTTCCAGATGCCGTTGCGGAGGGCGCGGCCGCGAGGCCAGAGACCGCCCAGCCAGAGGTCGGGCGTTGCCCCCCAGAAGGAGAAGGTGCGATCGCGCAGCTCGGCCGCCGCCGGGTCGCCGACGTCTACTTCGCGCAAGCCGCGGCTGACCAGCAGCTCGCCCAGCCGCTGCCGCTGCCCATCGCGGCGGACGTGGTAGCCGTCCTGGCTGGCGACGCTGATGTGCTGTACGCCTGCCTCCAGCAGCTCGTCTAGGGTAGCGGCCTCCAACAGGTCGCCGTTGGTCTGGATCGCTAGGCGCGTCTTGTCGCCGTACTTCGCCTGGGCGCCGCGCAGGATGTGGAGCAGCAGCTCTCGCTCGACGAGCGGTTCGCCGCCGCTCAGGATGAGCCGGTGCGGCTCCGGCAGGTTCGCCAGCACGGCGTCCGCCTGGTCGAACGTGATCGTGGGCGCGCCCGGCCGCGAGTGGTTGTAGCAGTGCGAGCAGTACTGGTTGCAGCGATGGGTGAAGACCCAGTAGATCGATTCCATTAGTGCATACCCTACCGAACGTACACTATCAGCACCGTAATCGCCGATACTATCGGACGGCCCGGTAGAGCCGCCCCAACCACTGCGGCGACACGCGCAGCCCATAGAGCGACAGCACCGCCGCCCACGAGGCGTAGCTGTGCCAGCGACGCCCATGTTGCCAGCGTCGGGTGGAGGCGACGACCGATTCGGGCAGCTCCACCATTCGACCGACACGCCGCAGGCGACTCACGATGTTCACATCCTCCATGATCGGATAGTCGCGGAAGCCGCCCACCCGCATGAACGCCTCGCGTCGAACGACGATCGCCGCATCGCCGAAGACGATACCGGCGCGGCGCAGCACGTGGCAGAGGGCGGCGACGAACGTCTCGTGCGGCTCGCGGCCGAAGCGCACGCGAAAGTAGCCGCCGGCCACGGCTGGATCGCGCAGCGCCGCCTCGATCACGGCCAGGGCGTTCGAAGGCAGGCGCACGTCGGCGTGGAGGAAGATGAGCGCGTCTCCCGTGGCCTGCGCCGCCCCGGCGTTCATCTGCGAGCCGCGGCCGCGGCGGGCGCTCACTACGGTCGCGGCCGGACGGGCCAGATCGGGCGTGCCGTCGCTACTGCCGCCATCGGCGACGATCAGCTCGTAGGGAGCCAGCCGCTGGACGCGGCGCAGCGTTTCCTCGATGGTAGAGGCCTCGTTCAGCGTAGGGATGACGACGGAGAAGCGCATAGCGTGGGCGACCCTGGCCTAGCGGCGGCCGATCCGCGACAATAAGTCTAGCAGAAGGAGCGCCGTTTGGAGACACTGACGACAACGCCATCCGCTACGGGCGTGACGCATAAGCCCTGGGGTCTGCCCGCTGTGCTGCTGGCGTTGCTGCTGCCGGTGCTGATCTGGGGCTCCTCTCTGGCTATCTCCCTAAGCTCGGATACGAGCGCGGAGCTGAGCACGGGCGAGCTTATCGTCGGCCTGGTGGTGACGATACTTGTTCTCGATGGTCTCTTTATCGGTCTCGCGACCGGTCTTTCCCTCTGGCGCTACAAGCTCGGCTGGGGGGAGCTGGGCTTCCGCCCATTCGACCGCAACTTCTGGTGGCTGCCGCCGGTGGCGGCCGTTGGGGCGTGGATCGCCGTCATCGCGTACATCGCGATACTGACAGCGTTTGGCGCAGAGGCGAAGCAAGAAGAGGTGGAGGAGCTGTTCGACAGCCGCGCCGTGCTCCCGCTGGCCGGGGTAGCCATCGTCCTCGCTGCGCCGCTGGCCGAAGAGATCTTCTTCCGAGGCTTCATCTTCCCCGGCCTGCTGCGGCCGTTCGGCCTGATCGGAGCGATGGTGACCAGCGGGTTCCTCTTCGGCCTGTTTCACGTAACCGGCCCGGAGTCCTTGGGCCTAGTGCTGCCCTTCGGCCTCGTCGGCATGCTGTTCGCCTGGCTCTACTACCGCACCGGCTCCCTCTGGGCCAGCATTGCCACGCATCTGCTCTTCAACCTGGTGAGCTTCTTCCTCCTCGCCCTCGCCTCGCTCGCGGGAAGCGGTTCGGCATGAGCGGCTCGGATACGTCCCCAGGCCGCATCGAACAGGCCTTCGCCCGTGCCCGCGATGATGGCCGGCTCGCCTTCATCGCCTATCTCACCGCCGGCTATCCCGAGCCGGACGCGACACCCGCGCTGGTAGAGGCGCTCATCGCCGGCGGCGTCGATGCCATCGAGCTTGGGATCCCCTTCTCGGACCCGCTGGCGGACGGGCCCACCATCCAACGCTCCACCTTCCAGGCACTCCAAGGAGGGATGACAGCGGCCCGTTGTCTGGAACTGGTG
>JACZTE010000249.1 GCA_022573935.1 Chloroflexota bacterium | reverse complement strand
CACACGGAAGAGGACGCGGACCGCACGATCGACGCGCTGCGCCGGACCATCCGGCAGATGAAAGAAGAGCGGATCCTCTAGCTGCAGGTCTCGGCCGCAGGCCGCCGTGCTAGATATGTCTCAGTCGTGGGCCAGGCACGTCACGAAATCTGCATTCCAGAAATATTCGTGATGGTCGATACTGGAATTGAAGATCGTAGTTCACGTGTCCCGACAACGGCAAACCACTCGAAAGGGTGGGGCGCAAAGCGCCAGGGCCCGCGGCCTCGACGACGACAGGCTAGGGCAGCCGCGCTACCGAAGGCACGTCCTTTCACGCCGAAGGATCACGGCAGAAGGATGGCAAGCGGAGGTAGCCCGGCAATGGCAACAACTTCCTCTAACAGACACCCCACACCGTTCCCACCGAACGGCGCGTCACCAGACCGCCGGAGCGGACCGAAGCATGGCCACGTCAGCCACGTCCTCTGGATTATGGTACCCCTCGTCTACGCCATGGTCGCCTGGTCCCTCGCGGGCGAGCGTCTGGTAAACGAGCAGCTACAGCAGGTGCTGGAGGTCGCAGGCATCTCGCTGACGGGGGCAGTCGGTCTGCTGCTCGCCCTATACGTGAGAGACCGCAATGGCCGGGTAGAGCGTTCGTACTCGACTCACCTGGAAGAGCTGGGCCAGCGGCTGCGGAACCTGGCCTACCGAGACGCCCTCACCGATCTCTACAACCATCGCTACTTCCACGAGCAGCTCAGCCATGAGGTGGAGCGGGCGAATCGGTACAATCGACCCGTGTCTGTCATCTTGATGGACTTAGATCACTTCAAAGAGGTCAACGATACCTTCGGCCATCTTATGGGCGATAAGCTCCTCACGTTGATCGGTCAGATCATCAATAACCATGTGCGCGGCTCAGACATCGCCGCCCGCTATGGGGGCGACGAGTTCGCCATCATCCTGCCGGATACGTCGGCGGAGGACGCGGAGCAAACAGCGCGAAAGCTGGCTAAGGCTATCGCCAAGGGCCGGAGCTATGCCGGGACGATCAGCGGGAGCCTGCCGCTCAGCACGTCCTACGGCGTCGCTACCTGCCCGGAAGAGGCCCGTAGCGTCACCGAGCTCCTGCAGCTTGCGGACGACCGCCTCTACGCCGCCAAGGACGGCCGTCTCCTCCCCCAAAGCCACGCGCAGGCCTCGTAAGCCAGCCGGCGCCGGCAGCAGCGGCTCAATTCCTATGTGCATGGATAGCGACAGCGCTATCGCCAGCGTACTCACGGCTCGTTGTCAGCGTAAAATGCGCGTGCTAGACTGAATAATTAGACGCTGGGCTTCCGCCCTAGCCACCAATCGTCAGGACAAAGGAGACTCTCGCCATGTACCGAGCAGCTATCTGGATGGTCGCGTCCTTCCTGGGAGTACTCCTGCTCGCGCTGGTCTTCACCATCGGCTACGTCTCTAGCGACGGCGATGGCGGCGCTACCGTCCAAGACACCACCCGCGACAGAGACACGGAGCCGTTTGGAAGCGACATCGACTTCGATACGCTAAACGAGATCCTGGACATCCTGAAGGAGGATTACTTCGGCCGCGATTTCCTCAGCGACGAGCAGCTCTTTGAGGCGGCCATCAACGGCATGCTGGACAGCCTGGCTGACACCGGCACGTTCTATATCGACCCCAGAACCTACGAGTTCGCCCCCGACTCCTCCGGCACCTACGAGGGGATCGGCGCCACCGTCTCCGAGCAAGACGAGGAGATCAGAATCACCTCGTTCTTCCCGGACAGCGGCGCGGAGGCGGCCGGCGTCCTGGCCGGCGATGTCGTCCTGGCAGTGGACGGCGAATCGACCGCGGGATGGCCCCTCGATAAGGCGGTGCGCAGGATTCGCGGGCCAGAGGGCACCACCGTCACGATCACCGTCCGCCACGTGGACGGCACCGAGGAGGAGCTGACCGTCACGCGTACGCGGGTCAGGGTAGCGAGCATCACTACCAGCCCTCCCGGCGGGGTCCTCCGCGACGCTCTCGGCAACGACGTGAGTGATTTCGCCTACCTGCGTATCTTCAGGTTCACCGCGCCGACACCTGATGAGGTGGAGGCTGTCGTTCGCGAGGCGGAGGAGAGCGGAAAGCGCGGGCTCATCATCGACCTTCGCGGCAATCCCGGCGGCCTTCTGGACGAGACGGTAGCCACCGCCGATCTCTTCCTGGACGGAGGGACAATCCTGATCGAGATCGACCGCGACGGGAACGAACGCGTCTTCAACGCGCGCCCCGGGGGCGCTGCCCTGAACATCCCCATCGTCCTGCTGATGGACGAGTTCAGCGCGAGCGGCTCCGAGGTGCTGGCCGCCGCCCTGCGGGATAACGACCGCGGCATCATCATCGGCGAGACCAGCTTCGGCAAAGGCACCGTGAACAGCCCTCGCGATCTGCAAGACGGCGGCGCCATCTATGTCACCGTCGGCCAGTGGCTCACGCCAGCCGGCGTCCTGATCGATGGTGTCGGCATCAGTCCAGACATCGAGGTCACCCCCGGCCCCTTCGACCCGCTGTACGACCCGCTGGAAGATGTCCAGGTTCACCGCGCTATTGAGCATCTGCGCAGCCTCACCGTGGGCGAAGAAACGCCGGTGCCCGTCACCCTCGCGCCGTAGCCCGGACGACGATACCGATGGCTGTCCAGCAGGTGGCCGTCAATCGCAAGGCCCTCCACAACTACGAGGTGCTGGAACGGGTCGAGGCCGGCCTGGCGCTCCAGGGCAGCGAGATCAAGTCGATCCGCCAGGGGCGTGTGCAGATCGTCGAAGGCTACG
>JACZTE010000003.1 GCA_022573935.1 Chloroflexota bacterium | reverse complement strand
GTCGGTGGTGACGGTGCAGAGCGCGAGGTCCGCGCCCGCCTCGGCGAGCGCGAGCGCGATGGCGCGGCCCGCTCCGCCGCCCGCGCCCACGACGAGCGCGCGCTTGCCCGTGAGATCGTACGCATCGAGGCTGCGCTTGGCGTTCGGCCACTCAGCGACGGTCATAGCTCCACCTCCGGCGCGAAGCCGACCGGCGCGACGCCGCCCGAGAGGCCGCCGCCATCGATGATGAAGCCCTGGCCGGTCACGTAGCTCGAGGCGTCGGAGGCGAGGTAGACGGCGAGCGGCGCTACTTCGTCGGGCCATCCGGCGCGCTTGATCGGTGCGTAGCGCGCGGCCTCCGGCGTCGCGTCGTCCAGCCAGCCCTCCGCGATGGCGTTGACGGTGATGCCCTGGGCCGCCCACTCCTGCGCCAGGGCGCGCGTGAGGTTGAGGATGCCGCCCTGCGCCGCGCTGTAGGCGGCGGCGTTCGTCGGCCCCCGCTCGCCCAGGATGGACGCGACGTTGATGATGCGGCCGCCGGAACGCCCGTCGGGAGCGTCCTTCAGCATCGCGCGGCCGACGGCGCGGCAGGCGAAGAAGGTCGCGCCCAGGGTGCGGCCGATCACCTGCGACCACTCGGCGTCGCTTACCTTCGTGGCGGGCTTGTCGAGAAGACCGCTCGCGACTGGCGGCGCGTTCACCAGCACATCGATGCGCCCCAGCTCCTTCGAGACCTGGCGCACCATCACCTGCGCTCCGGTGCCGAGCGAGGCGTCGATCGCCTGCTCGATGGCGGTGCGGCCCAGCTCGCGCACCTGGCGGGCGGTCTTGCGCAGCGCAAACACCTCCTCGCCGTCGGTGGTGACGGTGCAGAGCGCGAGGTCCGCGCCCGCCTCGGCGAGCGCGAGGGCGATCGCGCGGCCCGAGCCGGTCGCGGCGCCCAGCACCAGCGCCCGCTTGCCGTCGAGACGAGATGGCTCTAGCACCATAGGGTTGCGCTCCTTGCTGCGAGGCGAATAGTGAGCGCGGGTATTCTACAGCAGGCGGCGGTGAGGGTGCCAGGTGCAGCTTCCCACCATCTGCTACCATACCCTGCGATGGCTCCCGCCGACCTGCCCAACCGCTACGGCGCTCGACTCCTCATCGAGTGGCTGAACCAACGATTCGAGGCGAAGCTCGACATAACGGATGCTGCGGGCGACGCGCTCATCGCGTCCGACGGCGAGCATCGCGTCGGCGTCTACATCGCGCCGCTCTGGGAGACGACCGATGCCTGGGAGGAGCGGCTGCTCGCGATAGGGGAGCGGCTGAACGCGACGGGCGTCGAGGGCTCGCACATCCTCTGGGTGCCGCCGCGAGCGGATCTGCCGGCGGAGGAGCCGGCGCTCTCCGACTTCGCGCTGCGGGTGCAGATGGCGGCGACGGGACTGTCGCCCGGCGACCGGACGGAGGTCGCCTTCCCCGTCACGGTGACGATGGGGAAGATGCGCGAGGAGGGTGGCTACGCCTCGGTGGTGGGCGGCCTCAGCCGCTGGTGGACTCGCATCACGGAGAGCGTGCAGGGCACCTACCACGTCAATGCCGCCGCCGTCCATCGCATCACCCAGGACGGCGAGGCGCGCGAACAGCTCTGGCAGATGATCGGGAAGATCGCCGAGGGCGTCGATGTCGGCCAGGCCGCCGACTTCGAGGTCGAGGAGGCGTGGACGCTCCAGCGGCTGCCGGAGTCGGAGGCGAACGGTGGCTTCGTGCTCGTGGGCGCGCCGCCTTCCGTCGACGCGACCGAGGGGATCCTCGTGCGCCGGCAGGTCCGCCGGTGTCTCCTCGCCGCCAACGAGGCGCTGGACGCGCTGGACATCGAGCTGCGCGCCGTTGGCCTCATCGGCAGCTACGAGTACGGCGAGCTGGAGGGCGCCGGCTCGACGGTCAAGGCGCTCGACCCCAAGCTGTTCAATCGGCTCGAGGTGGTCTGCATCCTGGCCGACGGCGATGTGCGCCCCACCTTCCTCCCCCGCTCGCTCCCCTGGGCCTGAGCGAGACCCACCTGGACCAGCGGGATGCCGTCACATGCCGCCGGCTTCAGTCGGCGGTGCGGTTAAGCAGCAAGGCGCGCTTCGATAAGCAAGAAATTGGATGAATTTTCCCCACTCGACACGTTATCCTTTCGACCGCGCCGATGCCCCGCTACAATGGCGTCGCGATGGTGCAGCGGCCCGTTTCCGTGGACGACAGCCGCCTTCAGGCGGTGCGACGCAGGCTCGAGGAGCGGGAGCAGCGCCTCTCTCCCTTCGCGGCCAAGAGCGCCGAGAGTCGCCGAGAACAACCCGAAGAGCCTTCGCTCATTCGCACCGAGTTCCAGCGCGACCGCGACCGGATCATCCACAGCAAGGCGTTCCGCCGGCTCAAGCACAAGACCCAGGTCTTCATCGCGCCGGCCGGCGACCACTTCGTCACCCGCCTCACGCATACGCTGGAGACCGCCCAGATCGCCCGCACCATCGCCCGCGCGCTCAACCTGAACGAGGACCTGACGGAGGCGGCCGGCCTGGGCCACGATCTGGGGCACACCCCCTTCGGCCACGCCGGCGAGCGCGCGCTGGCGGAGCTCTTGCCGGAAGGGTTTCGCCATAACGAGCAGAGCCTGCGCGTGGTGGAGAAGCTGGAGAAGGGCGGCCAGGGGCTGAACCTCACCTGGGAGGTGCGGGAGGCGATCCTGAAGCACTCGAAGGCGCGGGAAGACGTGCTCGCCGAAGCGTGGGGCACCGCCAGCACCCTGGAGGGGCAGATCGTCAAGCTGGCCGATTCCGTCGCCTACCTCAACCATGACATCGCCGACGCCATCCGCGCCGGCCTGCTGCGCGAGGAGGATCTGCCCCGCGAAGCGCGGGAGGTGCTGGGCACCGAGCACGCCCAGCGGATCAACACCCTCGTCGTGGATATTGTCGAAGCATCGTGGGCTGCCACGGGCGAGGGCGTCCCCCCCGACGGGAAGCCGCCGCGCATCGGCATGAGCGAGACGGTCGCCGCCGCGACCAACGAGCTGCGCGACTTCATGTTCGCCCACGTCTATGAGTGGGAAGGGCAGCAGGCGGACGCGGCGCGTGCAGTGCGTATCATCCAGTTCCTGTTCGAGTACTACATAGCGCATCCCGAAGCGATCACGTCTGACGTTACTCGTGAGGCCGACCCACTAGCCCGGCGCGTCGCCGATTACATCGCCGGCATGACGGACCTCTTCGCCCTGCGCACCGCGGAGTCGTTGGGTCTCACGTCGTAGCCCTCGGCGCCGATTCGCTCCGTCGTAGATTCGCTCATCGGAGATTCACTAATGGATGAGAAGCAGGTGCCGGAACCGGCGGGCCCGCCGTCGTTGGAGCAGTCGCTCGGCGGCGCCGGGGGCCCTGAGCCGCCCGTTTGGCTGGCGCTGCTGCATAATCGTCTCATCCTGGCCGGGCTGTCTGTCATTGTCCTGCTCTTGCTGATCGTCGTCGTCCTCTTCACCATCGGCGGCGGCGATGACGGGTCCGACGTCTCGTTCGCCCTGGGCACGACCACCCCGGATGGAGAGCCGACCGCTGTGCCGGGCAATGGCGTCGTCGGGCGCGTGCTCACCACCGCCACGGTGTTCAACGGGCCGAGCAATAGCTTCGATATCCGCGGCACCGTCCCCAGTGGGGCAACGGTCTCGGTCAGCGGTCGCAATGACGATGGTAGCTGGCTGCAGATCGTCTATCCGCCAAACTCGTCGCTGCGAGGGTGGGTGGAAGTGGACTTGGTGGAAGTCACGGACGATATCATGCTGCTGGCCATCGCCGAGGCCGGCGCGCCGCCCGCGATCGACATCCCCACGAGCGCCGCGCCGGCAGCCACCTCGATACCTGTCGTGACCGCAACGCCGGTCGCCAGCGACACACCTGTGCCGGCAACTGAGACGCCTACGCAGCCACCACCGACCGTTGTGGCCACGCCTCCGCCTACGATAACCCCGCCGCCGAGCGAAACAGCGGAAGAAACGCTGGAATGAGCAGGCCGTGGTGAGACTTGCTACACTGTGGCAACGGCGACAAGGGGTGCATGGAAGCGCTCCCGTTCCGCGCGAGCGACGTGAGACCGTTGGAAGGGGCGACCACGGATGAGCGTCATCGATGAGGTGAAGAGCCGCATCGACATCGTCGACCTGGTGAGCGAACACGTTGCTCTTCAGCGAGCAGGGCGCAACTTCAAGGCCGTCTGCCCCTTCCACAGCGAGAAGACACCCTCGTTCATCGTCTCCCCCGACCGTCAGACCTGGCACTGCTTCGGCGCCTGCGGCACCGGCGGCGATGTCTTCGCATTCGTCATGAAGCGCGAGGACCTCGAGTTCGGCGAAGTGCTACGCCTGCTCGCCGACCGCGCCGGCGTGACCCTGGATAGCCGGCGGGAGCCGCAGGAGGACGAACGACGGCAGCGGCTCTTGCAGGCGAACGAGGCCGCCGCCGCTTACTTCCACCACGCGCTCCTCCACGCCAAACCAGGCGAGGCAGCCCGAACCTACCTAGGCGCCCGCGGCCTGGACGCGGAGACGATCGAGACGTTCCAGCTGGGCTACAGCCCCGATAGCTGGGATTCGCTCAAGTCCCACCTCGCGGATCGAGACTACACCGGCGAGGAGCTGCTCGCGGCAGGCCTCTTGGTCGAGAGTGATCGTGGAGGCTACGATCGGTTTCGCGGCCGCCTGATGTTCCCAATCCGCGACGAGCGGGGGCGCGTCGTCGGCTTTGGCGCCCGCGCGCTGGAATCGTCGAAGGGGCAGCCAGCGGACAGCCAAGGAGCGAAATATATCAACACACCGCAGACGTTGCTGTTCGATAAGAGCGGATTGCTCTACGCCCTGGACGGGGCGAAGGAGGCGATCCGCCGAGAGAAGAGCGTCGTCGTCGTCGAGGGCTACATGGACGCCATCGCCGCGCACCAGTACGGCATCACCAACGTGGTGGCGTCGATGGGCACCGCCCTCACCGAGCGGCAGATCAGGACGCTGGAACGGCTGAAGGCGAAGATCCTGCTCGCGATGGATGCCGATGCGGCGGGGCTGGAGGCCACGCTCCGCGCTCTCCAGGAGGGCCAAGCGACGGGGGCGGTGCGGGCCGCGCCGGCCTCCGCCCACCCGGCCGCCCTGGACGAGGAGGAGTTCTCCGAACGGGTACAGGAGTGGTCTCGCGATGCCCTCAAGCGCGCAGCCGTCACGTTCTACATCGTGCCGCTCTCCGGCAAAGACCCTGACGAGATGATCCGAGCCGACCGCGATGCGTGGGCGGAGGCCGTGGCCGGCGCGAAGCCGTTCACCGATCACGTCTTCGAGACCGTTGCCAACCGGAGCGACCTGTCCCAACCGGCTCAGCGCTCGGCGCTGCTCAAAGAGCTACTGCCCATCGTCCGGCTGATCGAGGAGCCGGTCTACCGGGCGCACTACATCCAGCGGTTGGCTCGTCTGGCGCGGGTGGACGAGGACGTCGTCCGAGCGGAGCTGCATCGGGCGCCCGCGCGATCGAGTCGCCGCGCCGCCGCGCCGCAGGAGGAGCCGCGGCCGAGCGACCGGGCGCGGCGAGAGCCGGGCGAGGAGTACTGCCTCGCCTTGCTCCTGCGCTACCCGGAACTTCGGCCCGAGGGCGGCGCCCTCTCCCCAGAGGTCTTCCTGCTGGCAGAGCACCGGGTGATCTTCGCCGCCTGGCGCGAGGCGTCGGATCGAGAATCGTTGCGCCGTGCGCTGCCGGAGGAGTTGCATGCCCACATCGAGCGGATCGCGGAGAAGGAGCTGCCATATCTTGAAGGATCGCAGCTCCGCGGGGCGTTTAAGGATTGCGTCCGCCGGATCGAATTCCGTAGACTGTCGGCAGCCAAGCAGGCGAGTACAGCGGCCCTGGCCGAGCCCGATGCTCAGGAGGGCATGGGTGCGGTGGCGGAGAAGGCCCGCGCTGTTTGGGAGGCAGGGGCGGACCAGGAGCGCCCACCGGTCGCAGAAGATGACAAGCGCGCCTGGGAGTTGGCTATCGCTGTGGTGGAAGATATGGAGGCGGGCAGGCGGCTTCACGAAGCGTCCCTAACGCGAACATCCCCGCAAGATGAGGGCATGCCATGACGAACGACTACGAAGAGACCCTGACGGACCAGCCGAAGCGAGTCGGCATCAATCACGGCGTCAACGGCGAGGACATGGACGAGACGTATACCCGTCTGGCAGAGAGCGTGGCTGCGCTTGGCGCTACTCGAGTGGTCTCCAAAGCTGCCAGGCCCTCAACGATCGACTCCCCTCTCTGGGATAGCGACGGCAGCAAGGGGCGCGGCGCGGACGGCGGGGTAAAGCAGGATGAGACGCAGGCTTCGCAACAAGAGGCCACCGACGATCCCGTTCGGATGTACCTGCGGGAGATCGGTAAGGTCTACCTCCTCTCCGGCGCCGACGAGAAGCGACTGGCCCGAGAGATGGAGGAGAGCAAGCACATCCACGCTATCGAGCACCGCTGGGTGGACGAACGCGGCGAGGAGCCAACGGGCGGCCAGATCCTGTTCACACTGCTCCAGCAGCTCCACGAGGAGAAGCGAGCCCTTCACGCCGTCACGAAGTACCTTCATGTCAAGAAGCACCCACTCTCGCAGCTCGTTGTCGATGAAACATTCCGTTCGACAGTCGATGGAGTGCTGGATGAGGCGCTAAGCGAGCACCTGAGCTGCACCCTGCGCTGCGAACCCGAGGAGGCGAATCGATTCCTGGTACGCCTCTCGATCCTTACACACATCTTGACGCCTGAGCTTGTACAGGTTGCCGCCGCCATCGCCGGCGACGAGCGGCAGCTGCTTCCACCTCCTTGGGAACAGCTAGATAGCGCTGCTCCGTTCACGGAGAACCTCAAGAGCCACTTCGAGCGGATGAAGGAGATAGGCTACCGCGAAGAGCAGCAGCTCACGGAAGCGAACCTGCGGCTGGTGGTCAGCGTGGCGAAGAAATACATCGGGCGGGGCATGTCCCTGCTCGATCTGATCCAGGAAGGGAACATCGGCCTTATTCGCGCCGTCGAGAAGTTCGACTATCGCAAAGGCTACAAGTTCAGCACGTACGCCACCTGGTGGATCCGCCAGGCCATCACCCGAGCGATCGCCGACCAAGCCCGTACCATCCGCATTCCCGTCCACATGGTCGAGACGATCAACAAGCTGATGCGGGTCAGGCGAAGGCTCGTCCAGGAGTACGGCCGAGAGCCGACGAGCGAGGAGATCGGCGAGGGGATGGAGATCACGCCGGAGCGCGTGCGGGAGATCATCAAAGTGTCGCAGGAGCCGGTCTCGCTGGAGACGCCGATCGGCGAGGAGGAAGACAGCCATCTGGGCGACTTCCTGCCGGACGAAGCGATGCTCGCCCCGGCGGAGGCCGCCGCGCACCTGCTCCTGAAGGAGCAGGTGATGGACGTTCTTCACAGCCTCTCCCATCGCGAGCGAAAGGTGCTGGAGCTGCGCTTTGGGCTGGAGGACGGCCGCAGCCGCACGCTGGAGGAGGTGGGCCGCGAGTTTCAGGTCACCCGCGAGCGCATCCGCCAGATCGAGGCGAAGGCGCTACGCAAGCTTCGCCACCCTTCGCGCAGCAAGAAGCTGAAGGACTACCTGGAGTAACAGCGGCCGGGTGGAAGCAGTGTTCGGGAGGCCTCTATGGCCTCCCGTGTTCGTTGCTCAGTACCAGCGCCACAGCCAGTAGCGCTCGAACGCCACCTTGCCCCAGTGCCAGATGGGGCTGGGAGAGCGCATCGTGATATTGCGCGGGTGGGCGAAGAAGTCGCCCTGGGCCAGCCCCGCGGAGCCGCCACCCGCCTCCAGGAAGCAGTAGCCGGTACCCTCGTACTGCTCGCGCTTGCCCAGGCCCAGGATGCGGGCGGCGATGTTGTGCGCAACCACCTTCGCCTCGCCGTGAGCGAAGACGCCCGCCTTGGGGAAGGGCTTGCCGTCGGGCAGCGTGATGCGCGTCACGTCGCCGATGGCGAAGACGCCCTCGTGCTCGGTCTCCAGGGTGTGCTGATCGACCGGGATCCAGCCGGAGTCGTCGGTGAGGCCGGCATCCCGTACCACCTGTGGCGCGCGGTGGGGCGGCACGGCGACCAGCAGGTCGAAGGGCGCTGGAGAGCCGTCCTCGAAGCTCAGCCGGCCATCCTCCGCAGCGGTAAGTTGCCTGCCTGGGTGGTAGGCGATGCCTTTGTGGGCCAGCATCCCCTGGATGGCTTCGCCGGCGTCCGGGCCGGCCACAGCCATGGGCGCCGGCTCCGGGGTGTAGAGAGCCAGCTCTACGTTGTGGCGCACATGGCGCTTGTGGAAGTAGCTTTCCAGCAGCATCGCTCCCTCGTAGGGCGCCGCCGGGCACTTGAAGGGAAGGCCGGCCACCACCAGGGCGACGCGCCCGCTCTCGAACGTGGCGAGGGCGTCGCGCAGCCGCTCAGCGCCTGCCAGGTGGTAGTAGCTATGCGCATCGGGCAGGCCGGGCACGGCGTCCGGGGCGAGCTCCGCGCCGAGCGCTACGATGAGCGCATCATAGGCGATCTCCCGTCCGTCGACGGTTACCGTCTTTTGCGAGAGGTCGATGCTGCTCAGCTCGCCGGCGACGACCTCGATGCCTTTCCGCTCCAGCCGGGTGATGTCTCGGGTGATCGACTGGGGCTTGCGTTCGCCGGTCATCACCCACAGGTAGGACGGAGGGAAGGACTGTTGCAGGTTCCGTTCGACGAGGACGATACGGGCTCGTTCCTTCAGCCGGCTCCGCAGTTCGCTGGCGGCAACGACGCCGCCCACGCCGCCTCCCAGCACCACGATCGTTTGCTCGGCCATCGTTCGCCTCCTGCGCGGCCAGTACAGCTCACCGGGGCCGTGTGCTACGATTGTATCAGGTAACGATCACGATGCCATTATACGAGTACTACTGCCGATCTTGCTGCACGACGTTCGAGCAGCTACGGCCGATGAGCCGCTCGACGGATCCTGCCACCTGCTCCGCCGGCCATCCGCGCGCGGAGCGGACGGTCTCGCTCTTCGCCGCCCACACCCGCGATGGCAACGGGGCACCGCCAGCGGCTGCCGGCGGCGGCTGTTCGTCCTGTGCGGGCGGCTCGTGCGCCTGCGGCGGCTAGGGCGATTCGCCGAATCGCCCGTTCTTCAACCATGAGAGGCCGGGCTTCAGCCTGGCGTTTCTGTTGCTTCAGCCGCTGCGCCTAGGGCTGGCCGCCCGTCAGGTCGTGGGGCTCCGCTGAGCCACGGGTGAGCCCCAGGTAGGTGGCCGATAACAGAGCCAGCGCTCCTAGCTGCGCCAGAACGGCGATGCCACCCCATAGGATCGCGTCCTCCCAGAACGCCTCTGGAAACATTTGGATGAGATGGTGCCGCGATGGGTCCAGCTGCCAGAAGTCGTTGTCGAAGGCGATGCGGTGGAACTGGTCGAACGACTGGTCGAAGCCGGTGAAGGCGATGGCGCCCACCCCGCCGATGATCGCCAGGCTGAGCAGGACCGAGAGCAGAAGCTGTTTCGCGAGGACGCGCAAGCTGCTCTCCCGCGCCCAGATGAAGACCGCCACCACGTAGGCCAGCACGAAGATAACCGAGGCTTCCTGGACGCGGAAGCTCTTCGTCATCAAGGCCTTCACATCGCGCAGATGGATCGTCTCGCGGTCGGTGAAGAGGCGGATGGGCGAGCCGTCCTTCTCCACGCGGACGAAGATCTCGTCCTCATCATTGTTGAAGTAGTCGCGTAGCTCGCCGCCGGCGCGCAGCAGCTCGTCGCGGGCGATGCCGGTCGTCTGCATCGCGTCGTACTCGTCGATCGCGTACTCGTACACGAGCGGCTCGTTGGCCAGGATGCGGACGGTGGTGGTGACGAGGGCGACGGGGACGGCGATGATGAAGAGGAGTCCAGCGAGATAGCGGACGAGACCCAAAGCAGCCCTCCTGTCTTCGAGCGTAGGAGGTCGTCGATTCTCTGTCAAGCGCCTACCAGTTGGAGAGTGCGCGTCACTTCGCGATGCCCTATCCTGATCTCGATGGCGCTAAGCAAGAGGGGAACCTTTCGGGCACGTTGAGCGTCGTAGTAAGAGAACGACGCGATTTCTACGCAAGGCGTACCAAAGAAAGGTGCAGTATGGAGAAGACCCCAACCATCAATCGATCTCGTGGAGTGATCGCGAGGCCGGCGGCGCTGGCCGTCGCCGTCCTGGCGTTCTTGATCGCGGCCGGCTTCGGCGCGGGCGCCCTCAGCACGGAGCGGGCGAGCGCTCAGCCCGCCCTCACCATTACCGGGGGCTGTACGCCGGACTCGGTCCGCCCCGGCGAACCGGCGCTCATCACCTGCACGGTGAGCATCACCAACGAGGGTACGGAGACCGCGACCAACCTGGTGGGCAACCTGGGGCCTTCCAGCAGCTGCAACCTCCCGAGCCCGCTGCCAACCTTCATCGACCGCACCCATAACGGCGAGCTGGTGTCCACCGCGCCGCTCGATTTATCGTTTGATTTCGGCGACCTAGCGCCAGGCGCGACGTTCGAGACCGTTAGCCGGCTCATCGTGAGCAGCTCCGGCACGGGCCTCGTCGGCGGCCAAGTATCGGTCTCCTCGCGGGATGACCCTGGCGTGTCGGCAAGCGGTGAGACCTGCTGGACGGTGAGCGCCGACGCCGCTGCGCCACCCACCAACCTCCGGGTGACGAAGACGCTGCTCAGCGAGCTCGTCTTCCCAGAGCCAATACCCGTGCCGCCGCCGGAGCCACTGTCGCCGAACGGCGAGGTGGTCGCGGTGCCACTGCCCCCGCCCCCCGGCCTGGAGCAGGCCGAGTACGAGATCGTCGTGACGAACGTCAGCGGCGCTGACATGACCGATGTGACCGTACTCGACGTGCAGACCGGCGATGCCGTACTCCTGAGCGCGGCACCGCCACCCAGCGGCACGGACGAGGCGGGCCGGCCGACCTGGGACGCTGGCACCCTGGCTCCCGGCGGCGAGTTCCGCATCGTAGCCAGCTTCGGCCCGTCGGCGGACGACAGCTGCGCCTACGCCGACGACGTCGTGGTCGTGAGCGCGACGCCCGCCGGCGGCCAGGCCGAGGACTACGTGGCCCTGGCCGACTTCGGCGTTAACGTCGGCCCCTGCGAGTTCATTCAGCCGAGCTTCTGCGAGCACTTCCCGCCCGGAGATGGCTTCTCGGTCTTTGCTCCCTGCGACGAGAAGGTCTGGTGGGCCGCTCCCCCGGACGGTGGCGACTACCAGCCTGTCTTCAACCCAATCCCAGGCGAGGAGTACTGCTGGTTCGTGCCGCCGGCCACGGATTCGCCCATGCGCGCCGAAGGGCCCGTGCTCCAACCCTGCTCGCAGGAAGTCTGCTGGATCTCGTTCGGGCCACTTGGAGAGGATTTCGTCGGCCAGATACCATGCGACTTCCAGTTCTGTGAGTACAGCGCTCCCGACGGCTCGCAGACCTTCCAGGAGGGTTGCGACATCCCTGTTTGCTGGTCGATGCCGACGGACGGTGGCGACTGGCAGCCCGTCTTCGGCTGCGAAGAGTTCGAGGAGTGGTGCTGGTTCGCGTCTCCGTCGCAGGATTCGTCGTTCCTCAACCCGTGCCAGTTCGAGATCTGTTTCTCCACGCCCCCGCTGGGCATGCTCGACGGCGGTGAACCCTTGAGCGTCCCCTGCGATGAGGGCGTAGACCTGTGCTGGCCGCTACCGCCCGATGGCCAGGCGGAGTTCACGTACCCCGTGCCCTGCACGGACGTCGACAACATCTGCTGGGTGACGCTGGACGGCGATCAAGTCGCTATCCAGTTCCCGTGTGATGCTGAGTTCTGCGTGGACCTGCTGCCGGACGATGGTACTGTTGACTCACTTCCGCCCACCCATGACGGCATCACAGAGCCGGGCTTTCCGGCGCCGTGCCCGCCGGATGGGAGCGGCACGACGGGAGTGCCCGGCACCTCGGTTCCCGCAGTGATCGAACAGGCGGTGAGCACGCCGGCAGAGCTCGTCGATGGTACCAGCACGAAGATCGAGCCGATGCCCAGCTCCGCAGTGCTGCCGGCGCAGCTCGTGCCGAGCGAGCGCGTCGAGCTGGCGCCCGATGGCTGTTGCGGTTTCGGGGACGACCGCGGCGGAACGGGCGACGGGCTGCTGGCCAGCCCTGAGGCGTCTAGCATCGGCGCGCCGGCGAGCGGCGCAGGCCCGGCGAGCGAAGGCGACTCGGCCCGGCCTTGGGCGCTGGCCATGGGGCTAGCGGCAGTTGTGCTTCTGCTCTCGGCCGGCTTCTGGCAGCTGCACCGTCGATACAGATAGCCCGCACTCGCAAGTGAGACAAGGGAGGCGCCCGTTCGGGCGTCTCCCTTCGCGTTTCGCGCCAGCATGGCTAGGCTTTGATTATGGTAGGGACTTCCCTTGTCTGGCGACCTGTGCTATATTCATGCATGCGTGTTAGCATCTTAGTAGCCCGATGGCGAGCAATCGTTGGGCGAAGCTGAGGGGGAGCGTATGGCGGGCAATCCGTTCGATAACTATCTCGACTTGGTGGAGGCTGCTCGCTTGCTGCGCATCCACCCTCAGAGTCTGCGCCGGCTGATCAAGCAGAAGAAGGTGCCTGCAATCCTCTTCGCAGGCAAGTACCTGATCGAACGGGACAAGCTGGAGATGTTCAAGGCCAACTACGACCCGCGGCCCGGCCGCAAGCCTATCCGCCGCCTCCTCTAATCGCGGTCCGCCTCCAGGTGGCGGTGCGTGTCCAAGAACTCCATCGTCTTTCGATACAAGTCCTCGGAGATCTTGTTGCTGGACATCAGGTAGTTCATGAGCACCTCCAACGTGAGCAGCGAGGTGAGGTTGATCCCCTGCCGTCGCAGCCGCTCGTGACCCCCTTGCTGCCGGTCGAGTAGGACGACGGCGTCGCCTACCTTGAGCCCGGCTTCGCCTAGCTGGAGAGCCGTCTCCAGGATGCTGCCGCCGCCGGCCAACAGGTCGTCCATGATCAACACGCGTTGGTTCGGGTGGTAGATACCCTCCACGTCGCTGCCCAAGTCATCGAGCCGCGGGTGGAGGTAGATCATGGGGATCTTGGCGGTGAGGGAGAAGGCGGTGGCGACGTGGAGCCCGCCGAACGGCACCCCGGCCACCAAGTCGAACGGCTGCAGCGGGGGGTGCATCATGCGTTGGAGG
>JACZTE010000248.1 GCA_022573935.1 Chloroflexota bacterium | reverse complement strand
AGCACTTCGCGGGCGAAGAGCTCCGTGTTCTTGCGTACTAGCTCCGGCGGCATGCTGCCGAACTGGAGGAGCAGCATCATCTGGCCCACGTGGAGCGCCTTCGCCGCCTCTTCCAGCTGTTGCCGCACGGACTCCGGCGACCCGGCGATGATGAAGCCCTGCTCGATGAAGTCCTTCCACGTGAGCGCGCCGGTGTACGCCTTCCGCTCGAACTGGGAGCTCAGTCCGGCGCGCAGTGTGCGCAGCGTGCGGTAGCCGGGAGCGTCGGCGAAGCCGGGGTAGACGTGGAGGCAGCGGTTGTAGAAGTACTCGGCGTGCTCCGCGTAGTCGCGCTCGGCCTGGGCGTCGCTCTCCGAGACGGCGACGAACTGGAGGAAGCCGGCGCGATACGGGTTGGCCTCTTTCCCCTGGCGGGCCACCTCCTCCCAGAAGCCCTCCATGACCTGCAGGCCGCGCTTGTGCCCGAAGTAGCTCAGGTAGCAATAGACGTAGTCCCGTTTCGTCACCCACTCCCACGTCTCGACGCTGCCGCCGCCCGGGACCCAGACCGGCGGATGCGGCTTCTGGATCGGTCGAGGCCAGACGTTCACGTAGCGAAGCTGTGTGTACTTTCCGTTAAACGAGAAGACATCCGGTTCGGTCCAGGCCCTGAGGATCAGATCGTGCGCCTCGTAGTATTTTTCACGCAGAGTGGCCGGCACTACCCCGTAGCAGAAGTTCGTGTCGGACGACGTGCCGACGGGGAAGCCGGCCACCAGCCGCCCGCCAGAGATGCAGTCCAGCATGGCGAACTCCTCCGCCACGCGGGTCGGCGGGTTGTAGAGGGCGATGCTGTTGCCCAGGACGATCACCGCGGCGTCGTTCGTGCGGCGGGCCAACGACGCCGCCATCAGGTTGGGCGAGGGCATCAGGCCGTAGGCGTTCTGATGGTGCTCGTTCACGCAGATGCCATCGAACCCCAGCGAGGCGGCGTACTCCAGCTCGTCCAGGTACTCGTTGTATAGCTGATGACCTTTGACTGGATCGAACAGGTGGCTGGGGATATCCACCCAGACGCCTCGGTACTTCTCACGGAAGTCGTCTGGCAGGAACCGGTAGGGCATGAGGTGAAAGAAGTGAAGTTTCATCGGCAACCTCCAACTTGGCGAGCGAGATGGACGCGAGTGGGTCAGTATCGCACGTTTGCGCGCGGCACGCCCACCGTTGAGCGACCCTATAGTAGCGCATTCGTCTGGCGCTCCGCCCTGCGCTCCACTATGATTTGAATCTGATGCGTCTGTATGTGCTGCTGTCGCTCCGATGAAGATCTGCTTCATCATGTACCAGGGCAACATGTACTCCGGGGGCCAGGGGATATATCTCTACTACCTCACCCGCGAGCTGGCCCGGATGGGACATGAGGTGCACGTCCTGGCCGGGCCGCCGTACCCCACGCTGGACAAACGCGTGATCGGGCACAACCTGGAGACGTACAGCTACTGGAGCTACCACCACGAGAAGAAGAACTTCCTCTTCGAGCGCCATCCGCTCAGCCATTTCCACCCTGTGAACTTCTACGAGTTCGTCTCCACCCGTATCGCCCTCTCCTCGTTGTTGCTCACCTTCAGCGTGCGGGCGTGGCTGAAGCTGCGAGAGCTCTCTCGCGAGCACCGGTTCGACGTGGTGCACGATAACCAGACGCTGAGCTACGGCATCTGGCTCATGCAGGTAACGGGCTTCCCGGTGGTAGCCACCGTTCACCATCCGCTCACCATCGATCTGGAGAACGCGCTCCGTCAGGCGCGGAGCCTGTACGAGAAGGCGCGACGCATCCTCTGGTCGCCCTGGCAAATGCAGCAGTTCGTGGCGCGACGGCTCCCGCGGCTGATCACCGTCTCACACACCTCGCGGCGGGCGGTGGAGCGAGCGTTCGGGTTGGCGCCGGAGCAGATGCGCGTGATCTACAACGGCATCGATAGCGAGCAGTTCCGCCCTCTGCCGGATGTCGAGCGGGAGCCCGGGCTCATCGTTTGCGTGTGCAACTCCGAGGATCGCAACAAGGGCGCGCGCTATCTTATCGAGGCGATCAACCTGCTCCAGGAGGACGGTCGCGATTATCGCCTGGCGCTGGTCGATCACGCGAAGAAGAACCTGAAATTGGTGCCGGGCCTGGTGCGGCAGTACGGCCTCTCGTCGCGGGTACACTTCACCGGCCGCCTCTCGACCGAGCAGCTCGTTCGGCTCTACAATCAGGCGACGCTTGTCGTATCGCCTTCGCTCTACGAAGGGTTCGGGCTGCCGGCGGCGGAGGCGATGGCCTGCGAGACGCCGGTCGTCGCCACGACTGGCGGAGCGTTCCCGGAGGTGATCGATCACGGGGAGACCGGCTGGCTGGTACCGCCCGGCGACGCCCGCGCCTTGGCCGATGGGATCCGCTTGCTGATGGAGGACGCCGAACTGCGCGAACGCCTTGGGCGCGCGGGCCGCCAGTCGATCGTAAAGCGCTTTAGCTGGCGAAAGGCGGCCGAGGAGACGCTGGCGGTATATCAGGAGCTGCTGGGCCGGCCGGCCTCGGAGGTCGCACCCGTGGGCGCGACCGGGTAGGGGGAAGATAGTTGCCCGATAACATCGTCACCATCGACTTTCGCCGTCACTTCCGGCTCGAGGCGGGCGATTGGCTGCTCGATCTTGGATCGGGCAACGGCCGGCACACGATAGAGGCGTGCCGCTGGCCGATCCGCGTGATCTCCGTCGATATGAACGCCGAGGAGCTGCGACGGGCTCGCTATTTCCTGCGAGCGCCTGAGGGAGCTCTACCCTACGGCCCATACCCCAAGCGAGGGAGAGAGGATATCGCCGGCTCGGCCGACTTCAT
>JACZTE010000247.1 GCA_022573935.1 Chloroflexota bacterium | reverse complement strand
AGGACTGCGAGGTCCGGCTGGACGCTGCAGCGAAGCCTGTCAAGAAGCGGTCACGGGTTTGACGCCCAAAGAAGTAGCGCCTCGAACACATCGCACCCGTCGTGCCGGCGGTTATAACGCCACATGTACGCACTCAAGTAGCCCTGAAGATGCTTAGCCGAGACAAGTCATCGCCCAGCGCGGCCTCAATACGCCGTACGAGGTCTTTGAGTTCTTTTCCAGCCTTAGTCATCGAGTCAAGACCCCGGCTGTAGATTAGCTAAGGTAGTCTAGCACCTGGCAACTTCCGGCAACAGGAACGGTTGCGGTGCCCTTGACGCCGCCCCTAGCCGCTCGTCACAATCGTAGCGCCATGGCCGCGCGAAGTGAGACTCGCCCCGTTCCTAAAGACGAGCGGCTCGACTTGGAGCCCCGCATCAAGCTCTGGGTGGAGAAGGACGGCCGCCTGGTGCTGAGCGACTATCGCGTGCAGCTCCTGCGTCACGAGTGGAGTTGGAGCGGTATTCTGCTTACAGGCTCGTCTAACAACGGGCCAGGTTCGCGTCTAAAAGCAGTGCGTTACTTTGCAATATGGTGCCACCAGAACTGACGATCGTCACGGATACCCCCAACGTCTCAGCTTCTGTGGCAAGCACCGCTTCAGATAGGACGGCTTGCATAGCCAAGGTACCCTTAGCGACCTCAATGCGCTGAGCCGGGCCAACCGCGCTAAATGCTCGGCGGGTTTCGCTAGTCGCGGGCACTTCGTTGACAGGGCTCACCGTGATCACAGCTCCATCCGGCAGCGGTTCGGAAACTCGCAGCGAAAGGTGTGGGGAGCTGTTTATGCAGGCGATACTGGCCTCATCAATGGTAAGTCCGATAGTCACTTCGAGGCTGGTGGTGAGTTCTCGGAGATCGTCGGGGCCTGGCGTCGGTGGCGGTCCGGTGCGCGGTCCGCCGGGCCGTTCCGCCTCAGGCGGGTCGCTACCGCCCTGCACGACGCCGAACACCAGGAGTCCCAGCAGCCCGCCAAAGATGACCACTGAAATCAGGCCCGCCACACGGGGGATCGTTCTCGGCACGACGCCTCCTTCGACCTATCGGACAACTCGTGCCTATGCAGTATATCAATACCGGCGGCGAACGCTTGACGCTGGCCATCGCTCCTCGGCACAATCGAAGGCGCTATGGCTCAGCCTTCAGGCCGGAGTGAAGCCTGTCGCCGCACAGGCGGCATTGCCATCGCGCTGGCTGCGGCGATCGTCCTGCTCCTCGGCGCAGGCTGCGGCGGCGGGAACGACCTGCTCCTGGCGACTACCACCAGCACCCGCGATAGCGGCCTGCTAGACGTGCTGGCACCCGCCTTCGAGGAGGCGACGGGCTACCACGTGAAGATCATCGCCGTCGGCAGCGGCGCAGCGATGGCGATGGGGCGTCGGGGTGACGCCGACGTGCTGCTGGTGCACGCCCCCAAGGCCGAGGAGGCGTTCGTGGCGGAGGGCTACGGCGTCAACCGGCAGCTGGTCATGCACAACGACTTCGTCCTCCTCGGCCCGGCGGACGACCCCGCCGGCGTGCGGGACGCGAAGAGTGCGTCGGAGGCGCTTCAGACCATCGCCGTAGCGGAGGCGTCGTTCATCAGCCGGGGTGACGACTCCGGCACCCACCAGATCGAGCTCTCGCTCTGGGAGGAACTGACCTTCGACCCGGCGGGCAAAGGCTGGTACAGCGAAGCGGGGTCGGGGATGGCCGCGACCCTCCAGGTCGCCAACCAGCGCAACGCCTACACCATCTCGGATCGGGCGACCTACTTGGCGCAACTGGACGTGCTCGACCTGGAGGTGCTGCACGAAGGCGACCCGCGGCTGCTCAACGTCTACCACGTCATGCAGGTGAATCCGGAGCGCTTCGGCGGGGTGAACGCCGCCGGCGCAGAGGCTTTCGTCGACTTCCTCGTGTCGGAGGAGGCGCAGGCGATCATCGCCGGCTTCGGAGTCGAGCGGTTCGGAGCGCCCCTCTTCGTGCCCGACGCGGGTAAGCTGGAGTCGGAGCTGGGTACAGAATAGGGAGGTGAGGAGATGGAGCTGATCTGGGACGGGCTACGCGAGGCGTTCCGCATCCTGGGCACCGGCGACCGCGATGTCTGGGAGATCGCCATCCGTTCGCTGCTGGTCTCCGGCTCGGCGACGGCCATCGCCCTCATCTTCGGCATATCCGTGGGCGCCACGCTCGCCTTCCGGCGGTTCCCCGGGCGGAACCTGGCGGTGGTGCTGGTGAACACCGGCATGGGGCTGCCGCCGGTCGTCGTCGGGCTCGCCGTCGCCATCCTGCTCTGGCGGAGCGGGCCGCTGGGCCAGCTCAGCCTGATCTACACGCCGGGGGCGATGGTGGTGGCGCAGGCGGTGATCGCAGCGCCGCTCGTCACCGGCTTCACCGTGGCGGCGCTGGGCGCGCTGCCGCCCCGCCTGCGGCCGCAGCTCTACGCGCTGGGCGCCTCGCGCTTGCAGATGCTCTGGCTGGTGCTCCAGGAGGCGCGAATGCCGCTGCTGGCCGCGCTCATGGCGGGCTTCGGCGCTGCGATCTCCGAGATCGGCGCCTCGCTGATGGTGGGCGGCAACCTGTCCGGCGAGACGCGAGTGCTCACCACGGCGGTGGCGCTGGCCGTGCAGCGCGGCGAGTTCGCCCCGGCGATCGCGCTCTCGATCATCCTGCTGGTGCTGATCTTCCTCGTGAACCTGGTGCTCACCGGCGTCCAGCAGCGCGAGCGGCCGTCGTGACGACCAAGATCGCCCTGCGCGATATCGTGGTGCGCCGCGGCGGCGTGGAGATCCTGCGTGTCCCCTGGCTCGACCTGCGCGAAGGCGAGGTGCTGGCCGTGCTC
>JACZTE010000246.1 GCA_022573935.1 Chloroflexota bacterium | reverse complement strand
TCCAGCGGCGGGCGATGGCGCAAGACGTCTCCTGGGAGCGCGCCGCCGCCCAGTACGAGGAGCTCTACGAACACGCCGTTCGCGCCCGGGCCGTTCGCCCGGCGGAGGAGGCGCGATGAGCGAGCCGCGGCCTGTCGTCGGCGTGGACTTGGGAGGAACGAAGATCCTTTCGCTGGTGGCGACGGCAGAGGGGCAGGTGCTGGGCGAGGATCGCCGCCCGACGCAGGCCGAAGCCGGCCGCGACGCAGTGATCGGCCGGCTGGTCGACTCCGTGCGGCGGGCGATGGCCCAGGCGAATGTGACGGCCGGCGAGATCGCAGGCGTGGGCATCTCCACGCCCGGCCCCTGCGACCCGGAGCGCGGCGTCGTCACGAGCCCGCCGAACCTGCCGGGCTGGCGAGACGTGCCGCTGGCGCAGCTCGTGAGTGATGCGATGGGCGTGCCTGTGCTGCTGGAGAACGACGCCGCCGCAGCCGCCTACGGCGAGCTTCGCTTCGGTGCGGGCCAGGGCTGCCGGCATCTCGTCTACGTCACGCTGGGCACGGGCATCGGCGGCGGCATCATCATCGATGGCCGTATCTACGGCGGCGCTTCGGGCGCGGCGGGCGAGGTAGGCCACCTCGTGATCGTCGAGGACGGCCCGCTCTGCGGCTGCGGCAACCGGGGCTGCGTGGAGGCGCTCGCCTCCGGCCTCGCGATCGCTCGCGAGGCCGCCGCCGCTGTGCGCGGCGGACGCAGCCCGGTGCTCGCGCAGCTGGCGGGCGACGCGCCGCCGACGGCGGAGCTGGTGCTTCAGGCCGCGACGAGCGGCGACAGCGTGTCGCGGGAGATCATCGAACGGGCGGGGCAGTACTTAGGCCTCGGCCTGGTCGGCCTGCTCAACTGCTTCAACCCGGAGGCGCTGATCCTGGGCGGCGGTCTGCTGGGCCTGGGCGATCTCTACCTGGGGCCGGCTATTCGCACGGCGCGCGAAGGCGCGTTCGATCAGGTCGTGGCGGACGTGCGCATTACCGAAGCGAAGCTGGGTGGACGCGCCGGCGCCCTAGGGGCGGCGGCACTGATCAGTGCACGCGAGCAGCGCTAACCTCTGCAGGGAGAGGGTTCACCAACCGAAGCTATAACCAGGCGGGGAGTTTCGATGATCCCGCCGGACGCTTCGCAAAGGCAGGAACCCAATGCTCAGCACCGCACGTTCGCGGTTGGCCATCGTTCACCAACCTACGTTTAAACTAGCCCTGACGGTCATGCTTTGGCAGGCGTCAAGCGGGGTGTTTCTCCTCTCGCTCGTCCAGCAGTACCTTCCGGAGCAGCTTGGGGCGAACGCCGGATTCCCGGGATACGCGCTCGCGTTCTACGCTAGTGGGCGATTCCTGCTCCAGGCGCCGGCCGGCTGGCTGGCGGACCGGTTCGGTCGAAGGCGAACGCTCATCCTGGGCGTCGCCGTCACGCTGGTATCTGTGGTGTTGATGTTCCAGGTGCAGGATGCCACCTTGTTCCTCACCTTCTCCGCCCTGTACGGCGCGGGTTCGGCTGCGATCTGGCCTTCGATCATGGCCTCCGTCGGCGACAACCATCCGCCCTCCGAGCGGGGCCGCATCCTGAACATGCTGAACCTGTCGCAGCTGTTAGGGCTGGGGATCGGCACGATGGCTGGCATCATGCTCACCGACCTCATCTCGTACCAGGCCGCGTTCGCCGCTTGCCTCGCCTTCAGCAGCCTTGCTCTCGCCTGTGCCTATCGAGGCAGTAGCACGGCGAGCGTTGGCGCTGCGGCGCAGGCCGCGCCTCGGCCAGCCGGGGGGCTGCGCCGAGCCTTGCTCTCGCCGCAAGTGCTGTTGCTGGCCGCGATCGCCTTGCTGCTGAGCATCGGCACGACCGTGCAGGCGCCGGTCGTCGGCGACTACTCGAGCGAAGTGCTGCAGACGAAGTTGCATGTGCTGGGGCTGATGCTGCTCGCGCCGGCGGCGGTGGCCGGCTTCATCGTGGTGCGCTTCGGCTACCTGGCCGATCGCTTCGGCCGCCAGGTGCCGCTCATCGGCGGGCTTGCGGTGGCTGCCTGCTGCTATTACGCTCTCAGCCTGACGACGCATCCGCTGGTGGCGGTACACCTGGTGGTGCTGGCGGGCCTGGGCTACGCGATTAGCATTCCGGCCTGGGGCGCAGCCGCCCTCGACGCGACCGATCTGGGGGGGCGTGGCCTGATGCTGGGCGTCCTGGCGACGGTGCAGGGGCTGGGCGGCGCGGTTGGCCAGGCAGTGGGTGGCCTGACCAATGCGGCCTATGGCCCGGTGGCGCCGTTCAAGATGGGCGCGGTCCTGCTCGTCCTTGCCCTTGTCCTCACTGTGGTGCATCTTCACCAGCAGCGCCGGCATCAGCAGCGCGGGAGCGCGGCGACCGGCCCGGCAGACCTCAGGGCCGCCGCTTAGCCGGCGACCCCCGCTCGCTCCTCGGCGATGATCGGCTCCAGCACCTCGATGAAGCGGGCAAGCCGCTCGGCTATCTCTAGCGCCAGCTCGTCGGTGAGATCGCCTGCGAGCGACAGCGTTTCGTGGAGACGGGTCCAGCTGCGCGTCCACTCCTCCAGCTCCACGCTGGGCCCAAGCTGCGCCTGGATCTCCAGCGCTCGCGGCGCCAGCACCTGCGCCCAGCGATAGCTCTCCTCCTGCTCGCCCTCGAAGTGGAGGCCGATCTCGATGCGGCGGTTCTTCCGTTGCACCCACACCTCGTAGTGGACCGTCGTCTTCTCGAAGTAGACCTGGAGCAGGCTCCAGCGCACCCGCCAGCGGTGGTCGCGCAGCGGCTCAGGCAGCCGTTCGGGGAGGGCATCGTACACCTGGAGGAGGAAGTCGCGAATACGCACAGCGAA
>JACZTE010000245.1 GCA_022573935.1 Chloroflexota bacterium | reverse complement strand
TCGACGCTAGTATCGGGCAGATCAAACTCATCGATCCTCCGGATCAGGACAGCTCCTGCACTATCGAGCGCCCTGTCGATATCGACTGCCTTTGCCTCAGCGGCGGGCTCAGGTTCGAGTACGATGCGTATTCGCGGCCCGGACTCCTGGTCGTCAGCGCATGAAGCAGCGAAGATCACGATTAGCGCTGCTGCGAGCGCCATCACGGTTGCTTTTCGTCTCATGTGCACGGCCTCCTTAGCAAGCCATGACGCGATTGTATCATGGGAGGCCCAAGGTCATGTTGTTAACCACGCTCACTTCTCGCCCGCCGTTGCCTCCACGCCTCGGCGGCCCCTATGATGGCGAGAGGGAGGTAACGCATGGGCGGTCTGCCACGTATCGTGCCGGCGATGGTCACCCCCTTCTCGGAGGGCGGCGAACGGCTGCTGCTCGACTGGTTCCCGCAGCACCTGGCCTACCTCGAGCATCGCGGCGCCGACGGCGTGCTCGCGCTGGGCACGAACGGGGAGGGCGTCTCGCTCTCGCTCGAGGAGCGCCGCGACGTGATCGACGCGGTGGTGACGCATCGAGGGCGGCTGGGCATCTTCTTCGGCACCGGCTGCGCCTCGCTGCCGGAGACGGTCGCGCTCTCCAACTACGCGATCGAACGCGGCGCCGACGCCGTGCTGGTGGTGCCACCGTTCTACTTCAAATCGATCACGGCGCAAGGGCTGAGCGACTACTACCAGGCGCTGCTCAGCGCGCTGCCGGCGGAGCGCAAGGTGCTGCTCTACAACATCCCGGACGTGTCGGGAGTCGAGATCAGCGACGCGCTGGTGGACGACCTCGTCGAGCGCTTCCCGGAGCGGCTGCTGGGGATCAAGGACACGAGCGGGAAGCTGGAGCGCACCCAGCGTTACCAGCAGCGCTATCCGCAGCTCGCGATCTACAACGGCAGCGATAGCAACACGGCGGGCGCGGTGACGTCGGGCGTGGCCGGCGCTGTCTCGGCGATCGCCAACGTCTTCCCCGACCTGGTCGCCGACGTCTTCCACGCCCACGATGCGGGTGGCGACATCGCTGCGGCGCAGGCGAAGCTGGACCGGGCGAAGGAGCTACTGGGCGACCTTCCCTCCCACAGCGCGCTCAAGCATCTGCTCCACCTCGTGGCGGGCCTGCCCCTCACCCACGTCCGGCCGCCCCTGCGCGACCTGACGCCGGACGAAGCCGAAGCGTTGGCGAGGCGCGTGCAGGAGCTGGGGTTCGGGTAGGGCGTTGTAGACATAACAGAGCCCCGACATGTCGGGGCTCTGGGCTACGGGCGGCCAGGGTAGTCGTTTAGGAGGACTCGTCTCCGTTAGTGACGGTCTTGGCCTTCACCGGGATCGTCTTCGCACGCGACTCGGCCGCCTTGGGCAGACGAACGGTGAGCACGCCTTCGTCGAGGGTAGCGTCGGCCTGCTCCGAGTCGACGCGGACGGGGAGCTTCAGCACACGCTGGAAGGCGCCGTAGCGCCGCTCCTGCCGGAAGTAGTTCGACTGCTCCTCCGCGTCCTCTTCCTTTCGCTCGCCCTTGATGGTGAGGAAGCGGCCGGTGACCGAGATCTCGGTCTCATCCGGCTGCACGCCCGGCAGCGAGGCCTTGACGACCACCTCGTCGTCCGTCTCGTAGAGATCGACAGGGAAGGGGCTCTCGTTGGCTTCCCAGGCGAAGAGACGCCAGGGCCGGCCAAAGCCTAGGCCGAACGGAGAGGCGAACGGATACCGCCTCTGCGCTACCTCTCGAAACGGGTCATATAGTCGTATTCTGGTCATGTTGTGTACCTCCTCAGGTTCGTTCGGATAGGCGGAGCGCCCATCTCTTGTCCTCATGATACTATAGGCTGCTATCATTGTCAATGGACATGATAAAGGGCTTATCAAGAACATTATCCAGCATCTTGCATGAAAAGGAGTGCTGCGGTATACTAAGGTCGAACAACTATGGCTACCAACGACTACTACACGACGCTCGGGGTGCCGAAGAACGCCTCCGAGAAGGAGATCCGGCAGGCCTATCGTCGCCTCGCCCGGCAGTACCACCCCGACGTGAACCCCGGCGACAAGACGGCGGAAGCGAAGTTCAAGCGGATCAATGCCGCGTATGAGGTGCTCTCCGACGCGGGGAATCGCAAGAAGTTCGACCGCTACGGGGATCAGTGGGAGCACGCCGACCAGATCGAGGAGATGCAGGGCCGGCCGGGCGGCCGGGCGTTCCGCTTCGGCCCCGGCGGCGCTACCTTCCAGGTCGGCGACCTGGGCGATCTGGGCGGCGTCTTCCAGAACTTCTTCGGCGGCGGGCGTGGCCGCGCGTCTCGCAAGAAGCCCGAGGCCGAGCATCGGCTCGAGGTGACGCTGGAGGAGGCGTTCCACGGCGCCACGCGGACGCTGGAGATCACCTCGCAAGAGCCGTGCGCGACCTGCGGCGGCAGCGGCCAGATCGCCTCCGCCGTCTGCCACCTCTGCCAGGGCCGCGGCGTCGTGCAGAAGCCGCGTCGCATCGAGGTGAAGATCCCGCCCGGCGTCGCCACAGGCTCGCGGATCCGCATCGCGGGTGACGGCGACGATAGGGGCGGCGCTCAGGGCGGCTTCGTGCTGGTCGTCTCGGTGCCCAAGCACCCGCGCTTCGAGCGCAAGGGCGACGACCTGCACGTGGACGTGGACGTGTCGCTGACCGACGCCGTCCTGGGCGCGGAGGTGGAGGTACCGACGATCACCGGTCAGGTGATGCTGAAGGTGCCGCCTCTCACCCAGAACGACAAGCTCTTCCGCCTCGCCAAGCAGGGGATGCCCAAGCTGAAGGAGAAGGGTCGCGGCGACCTCCACGCCAGGCTGCGGGTGAAGCT
>JACZTE010000244.1 GCA_022573935.1 Chloroflexota bacterium | reverse complement strand
CCTGCTCGCCCAGACGGACGACGAGCGAGCCGCCTTCAGCCTTGAGGCGCCCACTGCCGCCGAGCCGCCCGACGTAGACACCTCCGGCTGGCTCACCTACACCAGCCCGCTCGGCTTCACGATCAAGTACCCGCCAGGGTGGGCGGTAGTTATTGGCGATATTCCAGAGCGGGCGAAGATCTTCAACGAGAAGGCGCAGGAAGAACGGGCGCGCCGAATAGCCGTGGGAGCTTTGGCAGGGGTGGCGAGGGGCGAAGCGTGGATTGAGATTTCGCCCGATGTGTATCCCCACTTTGTCGTTAAGGAGCTGTTGCAAATCTGTCGGCCCGATAATCTCTCGCCGAGTGAGACGGGCGTTAGTGAGCCAAGCGAGATCACCTTTGCCGGGCTGCCGGCCGTCCACTGCCCCGGAGAAGTTCGAGACCTCTACTTGGTAGGGCTGCCTTCGGGCCGTGTTATCGGGATAACAGCATATGCTGTTGACGTTGGCGATGCAACGGCTGGGTTGCTCCAAGCCATAATGGCTACCGTCTCATTTGAGGCGTACACCGCGACCGGGCCGCTCTCGCCGCCCGCTGACATCAGCGCGCCGCCCGACGTAGACACCTCCGGCTGGCTCACCTACACCAGCCCGCTCGGCTTCACGATCAAGTACCCGCCGGGGTGGGTGGCTGAAGATGCGGACCCGAGTCTGGGAATTCCGCTCGGCACGGCCAGGATTACTATGGGGCACCCCGACGGAACCGGGGAGATCGTCATTGAGGGGGGCACCGTTAGGCTGCCGCCGGGGTTAACTCACGCTTGGATTGAGATTTACCCCATTCCAGGCACTCCACTATACCCCGCGGAAGCGCGGCTCCAAGGCTGCAACACAGAAGCACCGCAACCAGATCGGATAAGAGAAGGGAGCACGACAACCCTGGCCGGACGGCCCGCCGGCCGCTGCTTCACGCAAGAGCTCGATCGCACCGGCGAGCACTTGATCACGGTCGATGCCTATTACATCGCCTTGCCATCTGACAGTGTGCTCAATATTGCAGCCTACGTTTTCGATGGTGACGACGCCACATTCAGGCTGATTCAGGCCACCCTCTCCACCGTCTCGTTCGACGACAGGCCATGAGGCGAACGCTACATCAGAGGGAGGGACCGAGCTGCTGGACGCGCCTGACAGCGGCACCCAAAGCCTGGTGAAGGCGCTGTAGGGGCGAGCTGCTGCTCGCCCTGGGCGACCGGATGGTCGCCCCTACGCACCGCCCCTGGCCATGCTATCCTGCCCTCGTGAGCGAACATGCACCCCCAGACACGGCTCCGCTATCCGCGCCCGCCGGCGAACGCGAGGCGACCAGCGCGGAGCCGCCAGCTCAGCGGGCCGAGACCAGCCGCCTTCGTCGCAGCGCGGGGTTCTTTCTCATCGCCGCCACCGTCATCGCCCTCGATCAGGCGACCAAGGCGATCATCCGCGCCACCCTCTCGCCCGGCGAGTCCTGGCCCGACGGCGACTGGCTGCTGAACATCGTCCACGTGACCAACAGCGGCGCCGCCTTCGGCATCCTGCAGGGCCAGACGGTCTTCCTCATCGTTACCTCCATCCTCGGCGTCGCCGCTATCGTCTTCTACTACGTCTCGCCGCCGCTGGAGCACGGGCTGCTGCGGGCCGCGCTGGGGCTCCAGTTGGGAGGCGCCGCCGGCAACATGATCGACCGCATCCGCGTGGGCGAGGTGACCGACTTCGTCAACTTCGAGTTCTTCCCAGCGTTCAACGTCGCCGACGCCTCCATCACCATCGGCGTCGTCGCCATCATCGGCTTCTTCCTGGCGCTGGAGATCGACCGCATGCGCGGCCCGCCCGAGGCGGGCACGGCCGGTGACTGAGACCCACCGTCTCGTCGCCGACCGCGACGGCGAGCGGCTCGATGTTTTCATCGCCCGCCTGCTGTCGCAGCTCACCCGATCGCACGTCCGTCGCCTGATCGTCGGGGGGCTGGTGACGCTCGAAGGCCGTCCGGCGGCGAAGGCAGGCGTGAAGCTGGAGGCGGGCCAGCGCATCGAGCTGACCGTGCCGCCGCCGGAGCCGACCGAGCTAGAGCCGGAGGCGATCCCCCTGCGCATCGTCTACGAGGACGACGACCTGCTGGTGGTCGACAAGCCGGCGGGGCTGGCCGTCCACCCCTCGCCCGGGCACAGCCGGCACACCCTGGTGCACGCCATCCTCGCCCACTGCCCGCAGCTCTCCAGCATCGGCGGCGAAGGGCGGCCCGGCATCGTCCACCGGCTCGACAAGGACACCTCCGGCCTGATCATCGTCGCCAAGCACGACGACGCGCACCGCTCGCTCGCCCGCCAGCTCAAGGAGCGACAGATGGAGAAGCGCTACCTGGCGCTGGTCGAGGGGCTGGTCGAGCCGCCCGAGGGCGTGATCGAGGCCCCTATCGCCCGCCACCCGCGCCGCCGCCAGCGAATGGCGGTGGTGGAGGGCGGCCGCGAGGCGCGTACCCACTACAAGCTGCTCCGCGAGGTAGACGGCCGCTCGCTGCTGGAGGTGCGGCCGGAGACGGGCCGCACCCACCAGATCCGCGTGCACCTGGCGGCGATCGACCATCCGGTGACCGGCGACCGCATCTACGGCCGGCGCGACGCCCGCCGGTCGCCTCTGCGACGCCACTTCCTCCACGCGCACGGCCTCGTCTTTCGCCACCCGCGCACCGGCGAGCGGCTGGAGCTGGAGGCGCCGCTGCCGGAGGATCTGACGCGGGCGCTGGCCGCGCTGGAGGGGATGACGGAGTAGGGGCGACCATCCGGTCGCCCGCGAGGCAGCCGCTCGCCCTTACGCAGCCGTCACCTTCGCCGCGACACGAAGCATCGCC
>JACZTE010000243.1 GCA_022573935.1 Chloroflexota bacterium | reverse complement strand
AACACCTCGATGATGTCGACATCGGGCAGGATGCGCAGCAGCGCCTCCTCTCGCAGCGGCGAACTGCGCAGCCGGTCGAACGGGTGGGGCACCAGCACCAAGCCGCCCTGCTCGCGGATAGCGCGAACCGTGTCCTCAGGCGTCAGCCCCTTGCGCACGCCCTCCTGGAGAAAGAGGCCGATGATCTCCCCTTCCTTCGAGCGGATCTCCTCGGCGACGATCACCTGGAACGATGCGGACTCCCGCACCGCCAGCGCGCCGTCGATGTTGTTGTGATCGCTCACCGCCACGCAGTCGATCTCGGCCTGCCGATAGCGCCGGGCGAACGTCTCGACGGAGGTCAGCGCGTCGCGGGAGAAGTGGGTGTGCGCGTGGAGGTCGGCCTTCATCGTGCTCCCAACATGCTATCGCCTGAGCAGCGCTATGGTCCCGGCAGGACGTGCCGAGGAAGCCCCCGCGCCGGAACGTTCAGCCGATCTCATGCCCAGAGTATAAGCCAATCCGGCCGAAGGTTCACCGCCGTGTTCTTCGCCCAGGTGGCAGCTACGTCCGATCGCGGAGCCAGCGCAGACCGTCCTCCAGGATATCGACTGCGTCGCGGTGCCACTCCTGGTAGTGGAGCGCGTACTCTTGCGCCAGCTTCGGCACGAGGAGCACGCCCAGCCATCCGGCGACCCGACGGCTCGTGAGTTCGTAGTCCGGCGCGAAGCGGCGCGCGGCGACGTAGAAGAGGAAGAAGTTCTCGAAGAGGTTGGGAAAGAGGATGAGCAGCTTACGGATGCCGGTGATCTCGAACGCCACGACCCCGATCAGGCGGTAAGCGAAGAGGGCGATGCTGATCCGCCGGCAGAGCAGATCGGGCCAGCGCAGCGAGACCAACAGCTCGATCGCTAGGTAGTAGGTGTCGAGTCCCTTGTCGATCGCGTGATAGTTCGGCAGCGGGTATCCCCCGAAGGGCAGCAGGACCACGAGGAGAAAGTCGAAGGCGTCGACGAAGAGGGCGGCCAGGCCACCCCAGAGCGGCCAGCGGAAGATGAGCAGCGGTACGGTAAGCCGGATCGCTACGACGATCAGTAGCTCGTAGGTCACGGCACGAGCCCTACCACTACGCGCTTATCGCTGCCGCCCGCCTATTCTTCCTCCGTCTGGAGCGCGGCTTGCCCAGGCGCCGCTTCCTCCTCGACGGCTACCTCCTCCGTAGACGCGGGGGTCGGCGCAGGCTGCGCGAACGACTCGCGCAGCTTGGTGATGCGTTGCTCGGCGCCGTCCAGCAGCGCCTGGCAGCGCTTGGCCAGCTCCATCCCCTCCTCGTAGAGCGTGATCGACTCCTCCAGCGAGAGGCCGCCTTTCTCTAGCTTCTCCACCGTCTCCTCCAGCTTGCGGTAGAGCGCCTCAAAGGGCTCGTCCTGACGTCCGTCTCGTTTCGCCATGATCACACCTCCTCGGAGAAGAGCGGCGCCTGCTCTGACGCGATCGCTGCCTTGCGCCGGCGCACCCGGTCCGGCACCGGCCGGCCGGAATCGACGCGCACGGGGAAGTCGCCGTCGCGCACCCGCACGTTCAGCCGCTCGCCCACCTTCGTGCCGGCCACGGTGTCGACAACATGGCCGTTGCGCTGAACGAGCGCGTAGCCGCGCTGCAACGTAGCGTAGGGATCGAGCGAGCGCAGCGCAAGCTGGAAGCCGTGCAGCCCCTTCTGAAAGCCGCGCACCAGCCCCTCGACCGTGGCCAGCGCCGAGCGGGTGAGCTCGTCGGTCGCCTGCCGCTGGCGGCTCACGTCAGGGGCGCCCCGTTCGATGCGAGCGACAGCCGCGCCTACGCCGGTGCGGCCGTCGTCGGTCAGCCGCTGCACATGCGAGAGCAGCGTGCCGGCGGCGATGCTCAGCCGCACCGATACCTCGGTGCGGTCCGGCGCGATCAGCTCGGCGGCGGCCGACGGCGTGGGCGCGCGCAGGTCGGCGACGAGATCGGCGATGGTGGTGTCGGTCTCGTGGCCGACGCCGGAGACGACGGGCCGCAGGCTGCCGAAGATGGCGCGGGCGACCGCCTCGTCGTTGAACGCCCAGAGGTCCTCGAGCGAGCCGCCGCCGCGGGCGACGATGATGACGTCGATGTCGGGCTCTTCGTTGAGGGCGGCGATGGCGGCGACGATGCCGGGCACCGCCTCCGGCCCCTGGACGGCGGTAGGCGCGAGCGCTATCTCCGCCAGCGGCCAACGCCGCTCCATCACCTGACAGATGTCGTGGAAGACGGCGCCCGCCGGCGACGTGGCGACGCCGATGCGCCGGGGGAAGCGGGGCAGCGCTCGCTTGCGCCCTTCGTCGAACAGCCCTTCCTCCTGGAGCCGCGCCTTGAGCCGCTCGAACTCCGCCTGGAGCGCGCCCACCCCCTCCGGCTGGACGAAGTCGACGATGCACTGGAGGTTGCCGCGCGCCTCGTAGAACGAGATGTGGCCGTGGGCGACGATAGCGTCGCCGTCCTCGAACTGGAAGCCCTTGTTATCGCGCTTGAAGAGCACGCAGCTCAGCGCCGCGTCCGCGTCCTTCATGCTGAAGTAGAAGTGGCCGGACGGGTAGCGGCGGAGGTTGGAGACCTCGCCGCTGATCCAGAGGTCGCTGAGGAAGAGGTCGCTCTCGACCAGCTCCCGCAGGTGGGTGGCGATCTGTCGGACGGCGTAGACCTGCATCGATTGCAGTATCGCGCCAGGAGGGGGAGGCGTGCAAGGGGAGTGGGTGGCGAGCGCCCATCGTCATGCTGAGCCCTTCGCTCCGCTCAGGGTGACGTTCGGCCCTCACCTCGACCTGCCGGTCACCCCTCTCCCAGTGGGAGAGGGGACGGGGGTGAGGGCACGCTTGACAGCGGCGGCGGCAGCCGC
>JACZTE010000242.1 GCA_022573935.1 Chloroflexota bacterium | reverse complement strand
TCGTGACGATGATCCTGAACACGGGGTGTAACCTCGCTGACATTCAGGGTCACGCGATCGACTCCTCGGGTTGTGATGACGCGGCTCTGACGATCCGCTGGCTGGAAGCTGACTTCAACGGCGACTGCAAGGTCGACGTGCTCGACCAGCAGGCCGTCGCGAACGCGTGGGGCGCCAAGGCTGGCAGCCTGCTCTACAACGCACGCATGGACACGATGCCGTACGGCAACATCCAGGGTGACCAGCGCATCGACATCAAGGATGTGCAGTTCGCCTACGGTCGTAACGGCAGCGTTTGTGACGAGCAGAACCGGTTCAAGTTCACTGGGCCTCCGAACCCGGCCCAGGACCCGGTGGAAAACAAGTAAGAGAGGAAGTTCGAGAATGTGCAGAAGGGCCGGGCATGTCGCCCGGCCCTTCTTTATCGTTTCGTTACAGCCAGAGATTTACGGGTTACACTCTGCCAAGGAAGCGGCGCCGGGCTCTTTCTCCAGCGCTTGGGGAGGGCCCAGGTTGAAGGCCTGGCCTACCGGTGACTTCGGCGTGAGCTCTACCGAACGGATCAGCACGAAGGGGTGACGGTAGTCGGGATGAGGGAGCGAGCCCAACTACGCTAGTACACCTCCCCAGCGTCAGGTGCTACAATCAGCGCGTCGTTGAGGACGGCTACGCTGAAGGAGGCACAGCATGAAGCGATGGATCGCGCTGCTCATCGTACCCCTGGCGCTGCTGGCGGCAGCGTGCGCGGATGAGGCCGGAGCACCGGAGACAACCGACACGCCCGCCGACGAGGCCACGTCGACCGCGCCGCTACCCACCGACACGCCCACGCCGGGGAGCGAGTTGCTCATCGTCAACTACAACATCCTCCACGGCCTCACCGACGAGGACCTAGAGGCGCAACCGTTCGACCGCGTTGCGGAGCGCATCGAGATCATCGCCTCACAGCTAGCGGAGCTACGGCCGGACATCGTCACGCTGCAGGAGATCTTCGTAAACAAACCTGAGGGCTATCCTGACATCCGCGGCATCCTGCTCGCGGCGCTCGGCGGCGAGTACACGGCGGTCTTCGGCGGCCTCAATGGCGCCCCCATCGACGGAGGCGGCCTCGGACAGATGACGTTTACCCGCCTGGACATCCGCTCGACCGAGAATCGCTCCGTCGGACTCGTCCAAGTCTCCGTCGGATCCGTCCGCGCCGTCCACCGCGTCACCGTCGAGACGGAGAGCGGGCTCATCGACATCTACAACGCCCACCTGGAGGGCACGGAGCCCGACCCGCAGCTGGCCATCGACGAGATCGAGCGGGTGCTGGCGTTCATCGAGGAGACCCGCAGCGGCACGGGCCCGGTCATCCTCGCCGGCGACTTCAACGCCACGCCGGACGACCCGGCGATCCAGGCGCTACTCGCGGCAGGGTTCGTCGACGTCCTCGTCGCGGGCGGGGACGCGACTTGCGAAGGCGTGGGAGACCCGGGCTGCACCAGCGGCACGCCGCCGCTCGGCGATAACCCGGAGATCCTGACCAGCCGGCGGATCGACTACATCTTCATCCTGCCCGGAACGGAGTTCTCGCTGGACGCGAGGCAGGCGTCGCTGTTCCTCAACGCCCCGGCCACGCTCGACGACGGGGGGCTCCTGTGGGCCTCCGACCATATCGGGGTGCAGACGCTGCTGGAGCTGAGCCGCTAGGGTGACCATCGACGCCGCAGCGTATCGACACATCATCGGCCACTTCGCTACCGGCGTGACGGTGGTGACCACGGCGCACGATGGCTGGCTGCACGGGATGACGGCCAACGCCCTCACCTCCGTCTCGCTCGACCCGCTGCTGCTCCTCATCTGCGTCGATAAGGCGGCCCACGCCCACGAGCAGCTCGACAAGGCGGGCAGCTTCGCCGTGAACATCCTGGCGGTCGAGCAGGAGGAGGTCTCGAAGACGTTCGCCGTCAGCAGCGAACCGGAGCAGGGGCAGCTACGCGGCGTGCCCTATCGCCTGGGGCCGCATGGCTCGCCCGTGCTGGAGGGCTGCCTGGCGTATGTGGAGTGCGAGGTTTCGGATCGGTTCGTCGGCGGCGACCACACGCTCTTCATGGGCGCGGTGCTCGGAGGTGAGCTGCTCCGCGAGACTGCGCCGCTCCTCTTCTACCAGGGCAGCTACCAGCGCCTGACGCCATAGCTGCCCGCCGCCTTCCATCTACTGCAGGAGCTTGAGCGCCAGCTTGGCCAGCGGGCCTCCGCCCTTGCCGCCCGTGTCGTCGACCTTCATGAGCAGCCGCTGCCCGGTGTTGATGATCGCCGCCTTCAGCGGCCATGGCGGCAACGCCCTCGGCTTGAGCGTGACCATGGGCAGCTCGGTTAGCTGGGTCTGCTGATCCAGCATCAGGTCGCGCACCATCTTCCCCGCCAGATGTGACGGCCCGACGCCGTGTCCGGCGTAGCCCAGGGCGTAGAGCAGCCGCTCGCCTTTTAGCCAGCCTATCGTGGCCATCACGTTGTACGTGCCGCAGACGGGGCCCGCCCAGGCGTGCTCCATCTTCACGTCTTCTAGCTGCGGGAACGTCCAGCGAAAAGTCTCCTGCAGACGGCCGAAGATGTACAGATCGCGGTCGAACTTCGGATCGGGGCCGTGGGCGGAACACGGCGCGTCTCGCCCTCCCCAGAGGATACGTCCATCGGCCGTCGGACGGTGGAAGTGCGGCATGATCCGCTTGTCCTCGACGCCCATCCGCTTCTCCCAGCCGACGCGAGCCCACTGCTCCTCGGTGAGGGGCTCGGTCAGCGTGATGTAGGCGTAGATGGTAAAGAGGTACTTACGCAGCGCCGGAATGGCGTGGGCATAGGCGTTGGTCGCGATAAGGCCACGGTCGGCGGAGACGGTGCCGGAGGGCG
>JACZTE010000002.1 GCA_022573935.1 Chloroflexota bacterium | reverse complement strand
GGCAGCATGCCGCCGGAGCTGGTGCGCAAGAACACGGAGCTCTTCGCCCGCGAAGTGCTCCCCCACGTGCGAAAACTCTGGAGCGAATACGAGGACCACTGGTGGATCAATCCGCTGCCCCAGGAAGAGCGGACAGCGCCCGCGCCAGTGGGCGTTCCCGCGGGAAGTTCGTAATGGAACCGCGCGATATTTCGCTGCGCGACGGCATGTTTCAGGCCCATCTGCTGCAGGGCGGCTCAGGCGAACCGCTGCTCTTCCTCCACGGCGCAGGTGGCCTACACGAGGGCGAGTACCTGGATCTGCTTGCCCAACGCTTCACCGTCTACGCCCCCTGGCACCCCGGTTTCGGCGCCTCGGAGGGGAGCGAGCACATCGATGATATCATCGACCTCGCCCTCTACTGCCACGACCTGATGGACGAGCTAGGGCTCGATTCCGCGCACGTCGTCGGGCACTCGATGGGAGGCATGCTGGCGGCGGAGCTGGCGGCCCTCTGCCCCCATCGCGTGCGACGGCTCGTGCTGGCGAACCCGGTCGGCCTCTGGCGCGACGACGAGCCGGTGCTAGACTTCTTCACCCTTAGCCCAGAGCAGCTCCTCCCGTACACCTGGCACGACCCGGAGTCTGAGGCGGCGAAGATCGCCTACCCCCCGCCCGAGACGAAGGAGGAACGGGTTGAGCAAGCCTACCAGCGCATACAGGCGCTGGCCACGGCCAGCAAGTTCCTCTGGCCCATCCCAGACCGAGGGTTGCGCCGCCGTATCCATCGCATCCAGTCTCCCACGCTCATCATCTGGGGCGAATCCGACCGCCTGGTGCCGCCCAGCTACGCCGAGGACTTTCGCTCGCAGATCAAGGACGCGCGCGTGACGATCCTGCCGGAGTGCGGCCATCAACCCATGCTGGAGAAGCGGGACGAGTTCGTGTCGCTGGTCGCGGAGTTTCTGGAGGAGCGCTAGAGGCGACCACGCAGCCGCGGGTCGAAGATGTCGCGCAGCGAGTCGCCCAGCAGGTTGAAGCCCAGCACCGTCAGCGTGATCGCGGCGCCCGGGAAGAACGCCCACCAGATGTGGTAGGGCGGGCTGGCCCGGGCCAGGCTCACATCCGTGCCCCAGGATGGGTTCGGCACCGGAATGCCCAGCCCAAGGAATGAGAGCGCCGCTTCGGCCAAGATCGCGGTGCCCAGCAGCGTCGTAGCGATGATGATCGCCAGGGCGACGACGTTAGGCGCGATGTGGCGGAGGAGAATGCGCGGGGTCGTCGCTCCCAAGGCACGCGCCGCCTCCACGTACTGGTTATTCCGCTCCGATAACACCGCCCCGCGCACTACCCTCGTCACCGGAGCGATAAAGGCGATGCCCACGGCGATGATCACGGTCCGCATCGAAGGCCCAAGTACCTGGGCCAAAATCAGCAGCAGCAGCAGGATCGGGAAGGCGATGGCAGTGTCTACAATGCGCTGGATGACGCTGTCGATGATGCCGCCCATATAGCCGGAGATGATGCCGAGCACCGTCGCGATAATGGTGCCTCCGCCGACAGCAAGCACCGCGATGGTCATCGAGATACGGGTACCGTGCACCACCCGGCTGAACACGTCATGGCCCAGGCCATCGGTTCCAAAGAGATGTGTCCAGGACGGGTTCTCCTTCGGCTGCCCAGCCCGGAAATCTCCAACATCGAATGGAGCGATCAGGGGCGCAAAGATGGCGACGATCGTTAGGATAAAGATGATCAGGAAGCCGATCACTCCCAGCGGGTTCTGGCGAGCAACGGTCGCTAAGCTGCGCAGCGGGTGACGGCGGGGCCGGATCGCCTGCTCCAGCTCGCCTCCCAGGGCACCTACCTCTGACGTCGTCGTCATCGCCTCAGCCTCACGCGTAGCGGATGCGCGGGTCCAGCCACGCGTAGGCGATATCCACGAGTAGGTTCATTGAGATCACCACCGCGCCAACCAGGACGGTCAGGCTCTGCACAACCTGGAAGTCCTTGCTGAGCAACGAATCGAAGAGATACTGGCCGACCCCTGGAAGAGCGAATATCCGCTCGATGATCACGGCCCCGCCCAGCAAGAACGCGATCTGGAGCCCGAGCACGGTCACGACCGGGATCATGGAGTTCTTGAGGGCATGCCGGCTCACCACCAGCGATTCCCGCAGCCCCTTGGACCGCGCCGTCCGAACGTAGTCGGTCCCCATCACCTCCAAGAGAGAGGAGCGCGTGAGGCGCATGATCCCCGCGGACGAAGCCAGCGCGAGCACTAGGGCCGGTGGCACGAACTGCAACAGGTTGCCCACGGGATCTTCGGTGATGCTGATGGCATGCGCGAACGTTGGGGCGTAGCCCCACAGCTCCTGGGGGATGATGAGCACGAGCGTCGCGAGCCAGAAGTTTGGAATGGAGAGCCCCATGACCGCCGTGACTCGCACGCCATAGTCCGCCGGTGAGTTTCGATACAAGGCGGAGATGACGCCAAACGGCACCCCGATGGCTACCGTGGCAATCATGGTGATGATCATCAGCTCCAAGGTGACGGGCAAGCGGGCTTTGAGCTTGTCGATGACCGGATCGTGAGTGATCGCCTCTACGCCCAAATCACCGCTGCTGACATCCCTGACCCAATTCCCGTACTGAACGGGCCACGAATCGTTCAGGCCTAGCTGCTCACGCCTAGCGTCAATGCATTCGGGTGAAGCATTCAGCCCGCATGCAAGAATGGCGGGATCCCCCGGCGCCAGCCGCATCAACACGAAGACGACGACCGACAGGATGAACAGGATGAACACTCCTGTGATCATCCGCCGGATGATATAGGCACGCATCGTGCCCTCGCTAGACCGGCCGGAGCGTACCGGCTATCACGCCGGTAGGTCCAGCCACCAGTTGTGGGTCAGCAGGTTTGTGCTATTGCCCAGCCCATTGGGGTAGTTGTGCACGAAGTTCCAGCGCAGTGTGCGGCTGAACGGGGTGACAAGGGGCAGGAAGGCCGGCCCCTTGTCGTAGATCAGCAGCTGGACTTGCTTAAGCGCCTCGATCCGCGCGTCAAGGTCGGTGACGGTCTTGCTCGCCTCGATCGCCGCGTCGACCTCTGGGTCCTGTATGCCGTTCGCGTAGATGCCATTGCCGACCGGGCCCGTGGAGTGCTGGAAGTTTAGCGGAAACTCAGCCGTCTCATACAACTGATTCACCGCCAGACTGCAGTCGTACTCCTTGTTAGTATAGTTCTCCAACCAGACATCAAACCTCTGCGGGTCCTGATTCAGGTTAAAGCCTGCTTCCTCCATCTGCGTCACGAAGATCTGCAGGTGCTGGTCGTGCTCAAAGAGCGGGAAGCTGGCGGGATACATCACCTTGATGTCGACGGTGTCTTCCCCTGTCGCCTCCCTGATAAGCTCCCTCGCGCGCACGGGGTCAAACGGCTGGAACTCTGCAAGATCCGAATCGGACAGAGCGCCCCTTACGGGCCAGTGCACCAGCCCGTTGATCTTTGCTTCGCCCTTGTACACGCGCTCTACGTACTCTTGCCGGTTGAGCGCCAAGGTTGCGGCCTGGCGGATCTTGGGATTGTCGAATGGGGGCTTTTCGACGTTCATGGTGAAGGAGATAAAGGTCCAGGTCGTCTCCTGCGATGTGAGGCTCACATCGTGCTGGCTCGTCAGCTCGTTCATGTCGTCGATATTCGCCGCGCCGTACTCGTGGACCTGCTGATCGATAAACGCCGAGCGCTGCGTCTGCCGGTCAGCGATAATCAGCGCGTCTATCCCATCGATGTACGGCAACGCTGCGTTGTTATTGTCCGGATCCGTGCCGTAGTAGTTGGTGTTGCGTTCCAGGCTTAACTTCTCGCCCGCTGTGAACGCGCCTTCTCGAGCGACGAAGGGGCCGGCGCCGGCGGATGCGCGCAGCATGAGCCCCGGGTCGTCTGCCTGGATAAGCTCCTTGGGCACCACCATGCTAATCGTGCCCCCGATATTGAACAGGAACCACGCATAAGGTGTCGGGGTCTCAACCTTGTACACCATCGGCTCTGTCGCCTCGTGCGATGCGAAGAAATTGCATACGAAAGAGCAGCCGTTCGCCTCGGGCAAGCTCCCGATCCGGTCGTACGTGATACGGCAGTCCTCGGCGTCCATGTCCCGTTCCGGCACGCCCAGGTCGTTGGGGGCGATCTTCACCCCCGGCCGGATGGTAAAGATGTAGGTCGTCTCGTCTGGAGTCTCATACGACGACGCCATGTCGTGCAGGATGCGGTCGGGATCGATCGGTGAGCGGTTGACGAGCACGTTGTAGAGCCTGGGGAACCAGGCGGTGGCTCCGGCGATGGAGATGTGTGGGTCCAGCGTATCGAACCCGACGGAGGTGACAGCCTTGTAGCGCCCGCCTCGGACCGGCGTCGGCGCGGGCGTCGCCGTTGCGCTGGCGACGGATGTCGCCGTGGGCGACGTCCCGTTTCCGCCGCCGTCGCCGCAGGCCGCTGCGACGGCTAGCCCCGCCACGCCTACGCCCGCTCCGACCATCAGCCGCCTGCGGGTGATTCGTTGGCTCTGTAACCGCTGCCAGTAATTCGTTCTCGCCATGGTGGTTCCCTCCTCCTTACGCTCGTTCCGCTGACATGCTCGGAGCCCGCCCGCGGGCAGACGCCACCATGATACGCACGAACGGCTTACGGTACATGGCTTTGGACAAGGATCGACTGCAACAAAGAGGCAATCCCACCGCCGTCATGCAAGCGCGTCCTGCACGTACGTCTACCCGATATGGCTACTTCTGTCAAGCGAGCCCGCTGCAAGCGCATGGCTGAGCGGCCGGAACCGAGCCCGTGCACGGCCCTTGCCTGAGTCACGAGCGTGATGGTACGCTTGCACGCGACTTGCCTGGATCAGCGTTGTTATGCCTTGGGCTCCCATTAACGGCATCCGACTCTACTACCAGACGTATGGCAAGGGGCCGCCTCTAGTCTTCGCTCACGGAGCTGGCGGCAACCACCTGAGCTGGTGGCAGCAGCTGCCTTACTTTGCGGCGCGGTACCGCTGCCTCGTCTTCGACCACCGCAGCTTCGGCCGATCGGCGGAAACGGCCGATGGCCCGGGCCGCCGCGCCTTCGCCGAGGACTTGCGCCAGCTCCTCGACCGGCTGGGCATTGAGGATATCGCTATCGTCGCCCAGTCGATGGGCGGGCGAACAGCGGTGGGCTTCGCCCTGCGCAATCCGGGGCGGGTGCGTGCACTGGTGCTGGCGGGCACCACCGGCGGCGCCATCAGCGACGAGGTACGCTCGGCGCAGGAAGCGCACCGGCGCACCCCCATCGGCCGTCGCTCGCTGCTCCAGCGGGCGATCTCGCCCCGGCTGCGGGAGGAGCGGCCGGACCTGGCGTTCCTCTATCGGCTCATCGGCCGAATGAACCCGCCGCGGCCCAAGAACTTCCTGGCGCCCATCCCCGGCTACCGCGGCAGCTCCGCTCAGGCCCTCGCTGCGCTGGAGATCCCCATCCTCTTCCTGGTGGGCGAAGACGATAGCATCACACCGCCGTCCGTCGTGCGGCTGGCACATGAACAGGTGCCTGGTTCCCAGTTCGAGGTCTGCCCAAACACCGGCCACTCGGCCTACTTCGAGCAGCCGGAGGCGTTCAACCATCGGGTAGGCCGGTTCCTAGAGGAGGCGGGCTGGGCGACATCGTAGCTCTGCTTGCGATCATTAGGCGATACCGCTGCCGCCATCGACGGTGATGGTCTGGCCGGTAACGAAATCCGCCCCTTCGATCAGGCTCAACACTACCTGGGCGATATCCTCAGCCGTGGAGACACGGCCCAGCGGGGTCTGAGCGGCCGTCATCTGCTTGACCGGATCGAAGGCATCGCCAAGCCCCTGGCGCAGCCAGCGTGTATCGATGAAGCCCGGCGCGACACAGTTGACCCGTACCTCAGGCGCCAGCACCCGCGCCAACGCGACGGTGAGGTTGATCAGGCCCGCCTTCGAGGCAGCGTAGGCGATGGAGCTACCGATCGCTCGGGTGCCGGCTACGGACGCGATGTTCACGATTGCCCCCTCGCCGGTCTCCTTCAGCGGGCCGGCTGCCGCTCGCGAGCAGAAGAAGGGGCCCTTCAGGTTCACCGCCAGAATGCGATCCCAGTGGTCTTCCGTCATCCCCTCCAGATCGGCGAAGTTGACGAACGCGGTGGTACCAGCGTTGTTCACCAGCACGTGGATCGAGCCGAAGGCGTCGACGGCGCGCTCCACCATCGCCCGCACTTCCGAGTCTCGCGAGACGTCGGCGCGTACCAGCAGCGCTTTCGCACCCAGCCGCTCCACCTCGGCGACTGTCTCCTTCGCCTCGTCTTCCGATCGCGAGTAGTTGACGACGACGTTCGCCCCGCGCTTCGCCAGCTCCAGCGCGGTGGCCCGCCCCACGCCGACCGCGGAGCCGGTGACGATTGCGTTCTTGCCGGAGAGCTGCATACTGTTGCTCCTTCCCAACGCCTCACCGGAGTGCCCGATGAGCCGCCAATACTATCGTAGAGGAGCCCGTTCACGTCAAGCCCAGCCAGCCACGAGTTGACATCAACCCCCAGCGGGCTATGATGCCAACGGAAGCCCCCAACAAGAACGCATCTAACACAGGAGGTGCTCATGCGCGATCTCGCCCTCCGCGCCCTAGATACCGCCCGCAGCCAGGGCGCCCAATACGCCGATGTGCGCGTCCTCCGGACGCAAGCGGAGTCGGTTACCGTGCGCCTCCACAACGTGGAAGCGCTCACGTACGACGAGTCGATCGGCTTCGGCGTGCGGGTGCTGGTGGACGGCTGCTGGGGCTTCGCCAGCAGCCGTTTGCTAACGATGGAGGAGGCCGACCGCGTCGCCGCCGAGGCGGTGCGCATCGCCCGCGCCTCCGCGCTGGTGCGCGGAACGCCGGCCGACCTAGGCGCGCCGGTAGCTATCGTCGATAGCTACACGACTCCCGTGCAGCAGGACCCATTCGCCGTGTCGCTGGACGACAAGATCGCGCTCCTCTTACGCACCACCGAGGCGATGACTAAGGTAGCCCACATCGTCATGGCCGAGGCGAACAGCTACTGTCAGCGCGATGAGAAGCTCTTTGTCAGCACCGAGGGGAGCGAAATCCAGCAGACGCTGGTGGAGACCGGCTGCGGCATCGAAGCCACCGCCGTGGACGAAGGGGAGGTGCAGCGCCGCTCCTACCCGAACAGCGTCGGGCGGCACCAGGGCACCGAGGGGTGGGAGTTCGTCGAGCGCTGGGATCTGCCGGGCAACGCGGCTCGCATAGCTGCGGAGGCGGCCGAGCTACTCACGGCGAAGCCTTGCCCCGCCGGCAACACGACCATCATCCTGGACGGCAGCCAGGTGGCGCTCCAGATCCACGAGTCGTGCGGCCACGCCATCGAGCTTGACCGCGTCTTGGGTACCGAGGCTGCGTTCGCCGGTACCAGCTTCCTCACCGTCGACAAGCTGGGCAATTTCCAGTACGGCTCGCCCGCCGTCAACATCACCGCCGATGCCACCATCGCGGGCGGGCTGGGTACCTTCGGCTACGACGACGAGGGGATCCCAGCCCACTCGACGCCGGTGGTGCGAGAGGGAAACTTCGTCGGCTACCTGACCTCGCGGGAGACAGCGACCACGCTCGGCCAGACGAGCAACGGCGCCATGCGCGCTTCGGGCTGGAACCGCATCCCCCTGATCCGGATGACGAACGTCAACCTGGATCCCGGCGACTGGTCGCTGGAAGACCTCATCGCCGACACCGACGACGGCATCTATATGGAGACGAACCGCAGTTGGAGCATCGACGACCGGCGGCTCAATTTCCAGTTCGGCACCGAGGTGGGCCGCGAGATCAAGAACGGGAAGCTGGGCGACCTGGTCAAGAACGCCACCTACACCGGCATCACACCCCAGTTCTGGGGCTCCTGCGACGCCGTCTGCAATCGCGACCACTGGCTCGTCTGGGGGACGCCGAACTGCGGCAAAGGCCAGCCCGAGCAGGTGGCCCACACCGGCCACGGCTCCGCGCCCGCCCGCTTCCGCAACGTCCAAGTCGGGATCATGCAATAGCAGCATCACTCAGTATCAATATCATCCTGCATGATACTTGACGCCAATATATGAATCATATAAGATAATCGTACCTGGAAGAGCATATGGCAAAACGAAGAGTGAAATACGACGCTGGGAAGAACCAGCCAACGCCAGCAAAGCGCGTGGAAGAGTCGCGCGTCTACGAGCGGGGCCAAACGGTGATACCTAAGACCATTCGAGAGGCGCTGACGATCGAATATGGGACGCGCCTACACTGGGAGATTCGAGAGGGGGCGATCCACGTGCTGCCGATACCGCAACAACCCGTACAGGCCCTGCGAGGAGCCCTCAAAGGGACCGGAATCACCTTTCAGTCGTTTCTTCAGGAACGGCAGCAGGAACGCCAGCGAGAACGCCGACGGGAGCTGCGTGTGGCCGAGGAAAGGCCTTCGTGGGATACGTCCTCGACACCTCAGCCTTAATGCGTCTGCTGCTCGATGAGCCGGGCGCCGATCAGGTGCAACGGATCGTGGAAGGCGACGATCCGGTCGCCCTCCCCTTCATGACCGTGATGGAGATCCAGTACACGCTCCTGCGCCGGCTCCCGAGAACGCAGGTCGAGCAGATCGTGGCGACGTTGCGCGCTTGGCCGGTCGAGATCGTGGAGTCGGATCTCGCATGGGGCTGGCTAGCGGCGCAGGTGAAGTCCCGCGGCGGTCTCTCGTTGGCCGATGCATGGATCGCCGCGCTCGCGCTCCAGCGGGACTTCACGTTGCTACACCAAGACCCCGAGTTCGACAGCGTGCCGGACTTGCGCGCCCAGAAGATGGACTCGACGCCGGAAGCGGGACGCTAGCAGCGTAGCGACAGCGCACACCTAGAGCCCACGCATCTTCGATCCGACCACATCCCTGTTTGGCCGAACGCATGCCCTCTCGCTATGATGGGAGCTACTGTGGAGCGCGAAACGTTCGAGGAGCTGGTTCGCCAGGCGGTGGCAACGCTGCCGGAGGAGATAGCCGAGCGGATGAGTAACGTCGACGTAGAGGTGCAGGAGCGACCGACCGAACAACAGCTACGATCGCTCGGCGTGCCATCCGGGCAGACGCTCCTCGGCCTCTACCAGGGCATCCCCCTCACCCGCCGCACCTCCGGCTACAACCTCGTGTCCCCTGATCGCATCACCATCTTCCAGCGCCCCCTGGAACTCACGTCGAGAGGCGATGACGACCTGGTCGAGCGGGTGCGAGAGACGGTCATCCACGAGATAGCCCACCACTTCGGCATCAGCGATGAGCGGTTGCAGGAGATGGAGCGCGAGCGCAACAAGCGGAAGCGATAGCCCCGCCGCGGATGGACAAGGAGCGACATATGCGCATGCAGTTCGGCGTCTTCATGGCGCCATTCCACCGAGCCGGTGAGCACCCTACCCTCGCGCTCCGGCGAGATCTCGATCTGAGCTCCTGGCTAGACGAGCTGGGCTACGACGAGATCTGGGCCGGCGAGCACCACTCCGGCGGCTGGGAGCTAATCGCCAGCCCCGAGCTGTTCCTGGCCGCCGCGGGCGAGCGAACTACCAACATCAGGTTGGGCACTGGGGTGGTCAGCCTACCTTACCATCACCCATTCCACGTCGCGGATCGCATCGTCCTACTCGACCACCTAACGCGCGGCCGCGCGATGCTCGGCGTCGGACCGGGAGCGTTGCCCAGCGACGCCCATATGCTCGGCCTCGAACCCACCACCCAGCGACCGAGGATGGACGAGGCGCTCGGGATCATCATCCGCCTCCTCACCGAAGACGAACCGATTACCTACAAGAGCGATTGGTTCGAGCTCCACGAAGCTCGGCTGCAGCTCAAGCCCTACCAGCGGCCCACGATGCCAATCGCGGTCGCGTCCACGATCAGCCCGGCCGGCATGACGGCCGCCGGCAAGCACGGCGCCGGCATGCTCTCCATCGCGTCGTACACGGAGGAGGGGCTCGCGGCGGTGGAGACGCAATGGGGCTTCTGCGAAGAGGCAGCGCGGGCGGCGGGCAAACCGCCTCCCGATCGGGCGGACTGGCGTCTCGTCGTGCCGTTCCACCTGTCGGAGACGCACGAGCAGGCGGTCGCCGATGTCGAGGAGGGCATCCTGCCCTGGTACAACGACTACCTGATCAACACGCTTGGCGCGCCCGGCCGCCAGCCGGTCGAGACAGGCCGGCAGCTCATCGACGGAATGAACGCCCTCGGCGGTGGCATCGTCGGCACGCCGGACGAGGCGATCGAGTGCATCCAGAAGCTGCAGAAGTTGTCCGGAGGCTTCGGCTGCCTGCTAGGCCTCGCAAACGAATGGACGACCCGCGAGAAGATCAACCACAGCTATGAGCTGATGGCGCGATACGTCATGCCGGAGTTCCAAGACCTCACAAGCTGGATCAAGCGCTCGCGCGACTGGACGTTGGAGAACAAGGACAATCTGATGGCCGGCACCCAGAAGGCGCTCGACAAGGCGATTGCCGACCACGACCAGGGGGCGAAGGGGTAGCTAGGAGACCGGCTCCGGCTTGCGGGCCAGGCCGCGCCTGATCATCACGGCGGCGAAGACGACGAACAGCCCGCTCAACGCGAGCCCCGAGGCCAGCATCTGGCCGACCGAGACCGACGCTGGCACCTCGTCCGAGGCGAGAAGGTAGAGCATCACACCGATCATGAACGCGAAATTGCCGAGCAGGCTCCCGACTGCCCACAGCGGTTTGAACGGTAGGTAGAAGCCTTGGGCTGTCGCTCCGCGCGCCCGCAGCCAGTCGTCGAAGCGCTGGTTGACGAAGACGATGAGCAGACTGGTGAAGATCCAGCCCGCGTAGTTACTCAGCGGTACATCGAAGTGGATACCTTGTCCCTCGTACGTGTACAGATCGCCTAAGAACCAGTACCTGCCCAGGTGGGCCACCGGGTCCGTGATCGTGTCGGCCCAGGTAGTGATCAGGGCCGCGAGCAGTAACACGAGCAGCACGCCATCCATGCGCGGAGTTGTCGCGAGCTGGAGGTCCGATCCTCTGCGTTCTAGACGGGACAGGAGCGTGCGGGCTACGGAGTAGCCGAAATAGGTGAGGAAGGCGAAGCTAAGAGATGCGAAAAAGGGGATGCCGCCGATCCACAGCTCTTTCGGGAAGTTCTCCTCGTGGTAGTCGTAAAAACCAAAAGGAAAGCCGGTGCGGATACTGCTGAACTCCATCAGCCAGCCCAGGAACGTGCCGCTCACAAGCCAGAAGAGCATGCGTTGCCAGCCGCGCTCCGCCCAGGCGATGACGATGAACGAGACGAGGAACGCCACCACGTAGGGGCGCTCGGTCAGCATGGCGATTAGCTCTTCCACTCACTCTCCCGTGTTCGGCTTTGAATTCCGCAGCAGCGAGATGCAAGATAGCCGCTCGGCTATTGCTTGATCAAGTCTCCCAGCCGCAGGCTCGGGCCGGCGGTCATCCCGCCATCGATAGAGATCGCCTGGCCGGTGATGTAGGGGCAGTCGTCCGAGGCGAGAAAGTGGAAGAGCGCCGCTACCTCTTCGGGCCTGCCGGGACGCGCTAGCGGGGTCATCGCGTTCGTCACGGCCGCGAACTCCGGCGATGCGCCCATCGGCGTGTCGATGTTGCCGGGGCAGACGCAGTTGACGCGGATCCCGCGGCCGGCAAGCTCCAGCGCAGCCGTCTTCGTGATGCCTACGACGGCGAACTTGGCTGCCACGTAGGGCCCGCTGCCATACATGCCCTGCAGGCCCGCGAGCGAGGCGGTGTTGATGATCGCGCCGCCTTCCTGCATGTGCGGCACCGCATGCTTGATGCCGTAGACGGCGCCAAGCGCGTTCGTGCCGAAGCTGCGACGAACATCGTCCGCAGCGACATCTACGATAGCAGCGCCTCCGACGGGAATGCCTGCGTTGTTGATCACGACATCGATCCGGCCATGCGCTGACGCGGCCGCGTTCATCAGCGCCTCCACCTGCGCCTCGTCGGAGACGTCGGTCTGCACAAAGAGCCCGGCAACCTCATCGGCAAGTGTCTGGGCGTCGTTCACATCGGCGACGACGACCCGGGCGCCGGCGCTCGCGAAGCGCCGCACCGTCGCCCGGCCGATGCCGCCCGCACCACCTGTGATGACCGCTACCTTGCCTTCCAGAGAGAACATTCCGTTCGCTCCTTTCTAGTGCTGAGACGTAGCCTGTGCAGATCCTTCGACCTAGCCCCCTCCATTATGCAGCCACGGCTAACGCTAGGACACTATGACGAAGCGTCCCCGGACAGAACAGCACTTGCGTTGAGCTTGGGTGCACGCCTGAGTTTGACGGTTCTGCGATAGGCTAGTACGCTAACCGACAGTCGAGCTAATCATCCACGAGATAGCCCGCCACTTCGGCATCGCGACGAGCGGCTGCGGGAGACGGAGGCCGAACGCAGGAGAGCGATAGGAGCACGGCATGGTGCGCGCGATCGATGTCCACATCCACCCGCCGGCGCCCGGCCGGCGCACCCTCACCAGCGACCCGGACGTGCAGGCCTACTTTCGCTCGGCGATTACGCACGAGACGGCGGAGGAGATGGCCGAGTACTACGCGGAGCTGGACATCTTCGGCGTGCTCTTCCAGATCGACTTCGAGACCGCCTCCGGCACGAAGCCTGTGCCGAACGACTACATCGCCGAGCTTGTGGAGCGCTACCCGAAGCAGTTCGCCGGCTTCGGCTCCGTCGATCCCTGGAAGGGCCAAGCGGCGGTGCGTGAGGCGGAGCGCTGCTTCACAGAGCTGAACCTCCGCGGGCTAAAGTTCCATCCCCAGCAGCAGGAATTCTACCCGAACGATCAGCGCTTCTACCCGCTCTGGGAGATGGCGCAGGGGCTGGGGATGACGGTGCTCATTCATACCGGGACGACGGGCGTGGGCATCGGCCGGCCGGGCGGCGGCGGCATCAAGCTCAAGTACGCCCGCCCGATCCCCTACATCGACGACGTGGCCGCCGACTTCCCGGAGCTGACGATCATCATGGCCCACCCCAGCTTCCCCTGGCAGGACGAGCAATTGGCGATGCTGGTGCACAAGCCGAACGTCTATATGGACCTCTCCGGCTGGTCTCCGAAGTACTTCTCGCCGCTGCTGGTGCAGTACGCGAAGACGCTGGTCCAGGACAAGGTGATGTTCGGCTCCGACTACCCGGTGATCAGCCCCGAGCGCTGGCTGAACGACTTCGACGCCCTCGGCTTCGACGAGGCCGTGCGACAGAAGGTGCTGATCGATAACGCGAAGCGCGTGCTGAAGCTGGAGGTGTAACCATGCTCGACGAGAAGGATCTCAAGAACCTGGCCGACCGCGCCCTGGCCCTGAGCGAGGCCGACCAGACCGAGGTGGTCACCTACGCATCGAACAGCGCCCTCACTAGATT
>JACZTE010000241.1 GCA_022573935.1 Chloroflexota bacterium | reverse complement strand
GACGCGACATCGAGGCCGCGCTGGGCGATGGTCGGCGACAGGTCCGCGAGCACGGGGGTTACATAGTCCAGCACCTTTTCGACCTTTCGCATGAGCGCTTCCCCATCGATCGGCTTGAGCACGTAGTGCTTGCACCCTAGCGCGATAGCTCGCCTGACCGTATCCGCATCGGCTAACGCCGTGCACATGATCACGGGGATTCGCTGCCAATCCGGGTGCTCCTTCATCTTGGAGAGGAGCTCTACGCCATCCATCTCGGGCATCACGATGTCCGAGATGAGAAGTTGGATGTCCGGGGTGGTTGCCAGACACTCGATCGCCTCCTTGCCTGTTCGCGCCAGAATGGGCTGGTAGCCATGCTCTTGAAGGAGAATCTCCAATAGCATGGCGCCGATGAGGCTGTCTTCGGCGATCAAGATCTTCATCGGTGTGCTCCTTTAGTGGCCTGGGTTGAGGTGGACATCAGCGTGAGACTCGGCGATCAGCTTCATCCTTGCAGCCCGGGCTACGCGGCCCGGCTCTCTTTCTCTAGAGTCTGCTGAACGCGGTGGTATTCGGCCTCGACGAGCGCTAACTGCTCACGGGCCTCTTCGATGGAGCCGATGCGGCTGATGGCCTCGAGCTCTTTACACAGCGTGGAGAGATGAAGAGCGCCCACGTCGGCGCAACTCGCCTTGAGCGTATGCGCCGCCCATTCCAGACCTGGCGCGTCGCATTGGCTGACGGCCGCACGGACGGCCTCTATCTGGCCGGGAGCCTGACGCCGGAACAGTTCTTCGACCTCACCCGCCACGTCCCGGCCGGCGGCGCCCAGTTTATTGAGCCTGGCCCATACCGTCAGATCGATCGGATCGGGCACGGTTGAGGCGCTCGGCGCAGCCGGAGGGGCCGGCTCTGCCGTCTCGTGGCCGGGTGTCCGGCGCTCGAGCTCCTCGCGCGCCTCCCGCAGCGCCTGTCGCATCTCCGAGAGGCGCTGAGGGAGGAATTCCAGCTCCCGCGCCTTTATCTGCAGCGCCTCTTCTGCACGTTTCCGCTCGACCACCTCCGCTTCCAGATGCTCTTTGGCCTTCGACAACTCCTCGGCCATCGACAACTCCTCGGTACGCTCCCGGACGCGTCGCTCCAGCCGGGAATAGAGTTTCTGTAGCCTGCCTTTGCCTTGCATGCTCTTTGATTCCTTCCAGACGCGCTGTTCTCTTCTTCTCATCCGCCACGTTCGGCCCACGCGCCGGCATGCCAACGGCATGAGCATGGTGGCCACGCCGTTAGATGGCCGGTCTTGCGATGTATCGGTGAAATTGCGGAGCCAGACTAGACAACGAATTGAGTGCAACTAGACGTCGTTGCACTGGCCTATAAACGAGAGGGACGTGACGGCTGACTGGTGGCTTCGCCGAACGTTGGACGACGAGCCTAAGCTCTTGGCTCCATCAGCCTTCTTCCCGCCAGCGCACCTCGTAGAGGCGCACCGGGTCCTCGAAGCCGCGCAGCGCGACATCGCCTCGGTCCGAGAAGAGGAAATCTTTGCCAGCGACTATCTGCCGCACCGTGTCCGAGGTGAGTATCTCACCGCCCTCTGCCTTGGCACAGATCCGCGCCGCTGTGATCACGGCCGTCCCGAACAGATCGTCCTCTTCGGCTATAGGCTCGCCAGCGTTCAGCCCGATGCGCACCTGGATCGGCTCCTCCGCCGACTCGTTGTGCTCCGCAAAGGCTCTCTGTGTGGCAATGGCACACTCCAGAGCCTTGGTCGCTGAGGGAAACGAGGCCATGAAGCCGTCACCCATCGTCTTCACCTCGGTGCCGGCGTGCTGCTTGAGGACGTCGCGGGTAATCGTTTCGTGTTCGCGCAGGACCTCGCGGCCGCGCTCGTCGCCGAGGCGGGACATCATCTCGGTGTGACCGACGAGGTCGGTGAAGAGGACGGTGCGGAAGGCGCTCGTCCCGGGTGTCGCCTCCGGGGGAGAGGCTTCATCCCCGAGAAACTCGGTCATCGCTGATAACAGATGATCGAGATTCTCAGTGAACTTGCCGTCGAGGACAACGAGCTGGGCGTCCGGGATTAGCGCCGCCATCTGGCGCGCATGCTCGTCCATCGAGCCGCGAATGCCGGCGTGCTGTAGGATCAGCGCCGGTGCCTGGACGTCGGGCAAGAGATCGGTCACGTCTACCCGCGCATCGGCGGCCCTCATTCGAATCGCCGCGTCTTGTGTCGTACACGAGCGCAGGAACTCGGCATAGCGGAGAGCCTCGTCACCCCCGGCCCCGGCGAAAGTGAACGCGATACTCTCTGTTAGAGCCTCCCAATCAGACTCGAGTTCGCGAAGCGCTCGACTTATCGGGTTCCGCGCCACAGCCCCGGCGTCAGCGAACGTGTCGTCGAGGACGAGGTGGGTCACGCGCTCCGCATGTCGCACCGCGTATGCAATGACCAGGGGGCCGGAGTACCAAATGGCGTTGAGTGCGAACGTCTCCAGGCCGAGCCGGTCGACGACTGCCTCAAGGTCAAGGAGTCGCGCGTCTAGCGAGTAGTCAGCAGCTTCACGGTCGGAAAGGCCCGTGCCGCGGGGGTCGAAGGTGACGACGGAGCGATTCTGGCACAAGCGGTCGTAGAAGTCGCCCTGGCGCCACTCGACCTGGCAGTGACTGAATGGCGCGCTCGGGACACGGACGAGCGGCTGCCCGTGGCCGGCGACAGCGTAGGCGATGCGGACGCCATCGGCAGTTTGGGCGTACTGCATGTTGAGCTCCACGCCTACTGCTCCCAGCGAACTTCGTACAGATGAACCGGGTCCTCGAACCCTCGTAGCTCCGTTTCGCCTACGTCCGAGAGCAGGAACCCCTTACCCGCCACCACCTCGCGGCCGACGATCGGCGATAGAATTTGACCTGCGTCAGCGT
>JACZTE010000240.1 GCA_022573935.1 Chloroflexota bacterium | reverse complement strand
ACTTCCTGGGCACCATCTCCTGGCTGGGCCCCTTCGCCTACGTGTTCGGGCTGATCTTCGCCAATACCTTCCTGGACTTGCGGCGCGGCCTCATCTACACCAGTTGGGCCAGCCTTGCGTTTGTCAGTCTCATTCTTCTAGAGGCGACAGGCACCATTCCCCACCAGGTCTATCTAGAGCAGGGGGCGATGCGCTACACGGACGCCCAGTTCGTGGTGTCGACCGCCATCGGCGGCGTCGGCGTCTTCTTCAGCATCTACCTCTGGGTGAACTGGGTGGGCCGCCAGCTCCGTCGCGAACGCGATGGAGCCGTCCGCGCTCAGGAAGAAGTACTAGGCGCTCGCTCGGAACTCGAGCGCGCGAACGCCGAGCTGGAGGAGCGCGTGATCGCGCGCTCCGCCCAGTTCGAGCAGGCGAACGCCGCGCTGCAGGAGAGCGAGACGCAGTTCCGCACCCTGGCCGAGACGATGACGGCAGTAGTCGTGATCGTCCGGGATAAGCGAATCCTCTATGTGAACCAGGCGACCGAAGCCGTGACCGGCTACAGCCGTGAAGAGCTTCTGCGGATGGATTTTGAGGACGTGATTCACCCCGACTCTCAGCCGCTCGTGAAGGGACGTGGCGCGTCACACGAGCGCGGTGAGGACGTTGCGCCGCGCTTCGAGCTGAAAATTCTCGCCAAGAACGGTGAAACGCGATGGCTGGACATCGGTAGCAGTTCGATCGAGTTCGAGGGGAGCGAAGCCCTTCTCGCCACGGCGTTTGATGTCACGGACCGCAAGCAGGCGGAGAAGGCGTTGCGGGTGAGCGAAGATCGCTATCGTGACTACTACGATCACGCGCCGAACGCCTATCTGTCCATGGACGTGGAAACGGGTCAGATCGTCGAGTGTAACCAAACGACAGTGGAGATGCTGGGTCGTCGCAAAGAGGAGATCGTCGGACACAAGGCTGCGGAGTTCTACACACCGGCATCACTCGAGCGTGCTCGCGCCGCTTTTGGGGTGTTTCTCTCTCGCGGAGAGGTACACTCCATCGATCTGCAGGTACAGCGCGGCGATGGCACGGTCATCGACGTCACCCTCGACGCGACGGCCGTGCGGGCTCCTGACGGCCGCATCGTGCGAAGCCGGTCGATGTGGCGCGACGTGACTGAGCGCAGGCGGGCAGAGGAGGCGTTACGGGTGAGCGAGACGAAGTTCCGCTCCCTGGCCGAGACGGTGAGCGTTGCAGTCTTCATCCTACGGGGAGAGAAGATGCTCTACGTGAACTCCGCGGCGGAAACGCTCAGCGGATACACGCATGAAGAGTTGCTTGAGATGAACTTCTGGGAGACGGTTCATCCCGAAGTTCAGGAAGAGATGCGAACGCGGGGAATGGCGAAGCAACGAGGCGAATCCGCTCCCGGAGAACAGATGGTCAAGATCGTCACGAAGGCTGGTCAGGAGCGCTGGGTCGAGTTTCGCTTGAGCACGATCATGTATGACGGCGAACCGGCCATGCTGGGCGCCGCGTTCGATGTGACTGAGCGCAAGCAGGCAGTGGAGGCGTTGCGGGAGAGCGAGGCGCGCTATCGCTGGCTGATCGAAGGCGCACCGTACGCCATGGTGATCGCCAACGACGAGGGCCGCATCGTGATGGTCAACGCTGAGACCGAGAAGTTGTTTAGGTATAATCGGATTCAATTGATCGGGGAACCCCTGGAGATATTGATGCCAGAGCGCTTTCAAGAGGCGCACCTTGGACATCGCGCTGGCTACCTCGAGAACCCGTACACACGGCCAATGGGGATGAGCCTCACCGATCTCGTCGGGCGGCGTAGCGATGCGAGCGAGTTCCCGATAGATATTCATCTTAGTGGCCTGAAGACGGACAGCGGTGTCCTCGTCACGGCCGTCATCCGCGACATCACAGAGCACAAGCAGGCGCAGGACGCGCTCCAAGAGCAGGCGCGGCGCGATCCTCTGACCAATCTGCTCAACCGCCGCGCCGGGCTCGTCGCCATGGAGGAGAGGCTGGCACGGGCGAAGAGCGCGGGCGGCCAGTTTGCTGTGCTCGTCATCGACATCGATCGATTTAAGATAGTCAACGACGTCTTCGGCCACGAGGCGGGAGATAATGCGCTGATCAGATTAGGCTTGATCATGGCTGAGGTCGTGGGAGAGGAAGGTATCGCCTGCCGCCAGGGCGGCGACGAGTTTGAGATCGGGCTGGAGGGAGCTGGCTTGTATCAGGCCGTCCTCTGCGGGGAAGAGCTGCGGGCTGCTCTGCGGCGCTCCTTGGAGGCCTCGTCTGCGGATGACAGCCCCGAGTTTACGATCAGTATCGGTGTAGCCTGCTATCCGCAGGACGGCGCGACGATAGCCGTACTGGGGCGCTGCGCCGACCGAGCGATGTACGCCGCGAAGGCAGCCGGCTGCGACGCCACCCGCGCCTGGAGTCTCCGGGCGCCTCGCCAGGCGGCTTAACGCTCGACGACCCGGAGCGTATCTCCCTCGCTATGCTCTAGTCGAGGCACGAAGGCGAAGCGGTCGCGCTGCGCGCAGAATTCGAGGTCGCGTCCCAGGCCAAGGCCGGTGAGAGAGGCGGTCTGTCCCGCATCTCGGAAGGCGGCGCGGGCGGACCCTCGGTACGAGCGGTAGAGGCGGCGGGCCGCTAGCGCGTCGCTCCGAGGCTCAGGCCGCGCACCCTCGCGCGAGAGCATCACCTCCACCATCGCTCCGGCGCAAAAGGCATCTTCCAAGCTGAACGAGCGCGCGCGGTTTCGCCCGGCGCAGAGGATTACCACGTCCAGGCCGGCGGCGGCCGCCTCCCGTAGGGCGACATCGACCACGGCCTGCACGTTGAGCATCGCCCCCACCAGCGCCAGCGGGCAGCCGGCGGCGCGAGCGAGGGCAGGCGTGCCG
>JACZTE010000239.1 GCA_022573935.1 Chloroflexota bacterium | reverse complement strand
ATACGGTCGGCCCTCGGCCGCTCTTCTTCGTCGCGGCCGTGCTCTTTGGGGCAGCGGCAGCGGTGTTCTTGGGCATCAGGAGCTTAGGCGGCCGCGAGGTCGACCTCGACCAGACGATCGATGCAGTGCGCGAGGTGCGGAAGCAGTTCGCGCAGGCCTGGGAAGTCCTGAGCCGCGATTTCAGGGCGTACATGAGCGTGATCATCGTCGTGCTGGCCAGTACAACGGCGCTCGTGGCTGTCGCGCTCATGCCGCGCTTTGCCGAGGAAGTACTGGACATCCCCGTGCGAAACGCTGTCTTCGTCTTCCTGCCAGCCGGGATCGGCGTGCTGGCCGGCCTCCGACTGGTCCAGTGGCTGGAGCGTCGAATCGAAAAATGGTGGTTGGTGGGCGCTGGCTTCGGCCTGCTGGCGGCCTCGTTCACCTGCCTGGCGCTGACGACGACGTTCGCCGCCATGCTGGATGGCTTGATTCCCTTCGGCGAGACCTCAGCACGCATCGTCGTCACCGCCATCATCTCCACAGTAGCGGCGTTCTCCTTCTCCGTCGTCGGCGTCACCAGCCGTTCGCTGGTGAACGAGCGAATGCCCCCGGAGATCCAGGGGAGGATCTTCGCCGCCCAGGTGGTGTTGACCAACCTGGCGTCGATACCGCCGATCCTCCTCGCCGGGTTGCTGGCGGCGCTCTTTGGGGTGGGGCCGGTCCTGTTCCTGTTCGTGATCGTGTTAGTGAGCGTAGCCGGCTGGACGCTGGCACGAGCGGCCGCGCGGCCGGCATTGAGGTTGGACGTTGACGAATTCTGACGCTAGGACGGGCAAGAGCGAAGAGCGGGTGCCGCCGGTGCTGACCAACCGGGGCTTCCTGCTGCTCTGGCTGGCCCAGATCATCTCCCAGAGCGCGCAGAACGCCATCCTCTATGCCCTCATCATTGTCGTCCTTGGCCTTACCGAATCGACCACTAGCACCAGCGGCGTGCTGCTCGCGTACGTGGTGCCGACGGTGATCTTCGGCGTGTTCGCGGGCGTCCTCGTGGACCGCTGGAGCAAGCGACGGCTGCTGATCTTGACGAACGTAGGCCGCGCGGTTACCGCTATCGCCTTCTTCTTCGCCCTGGACCACTTCGTGGCGCTCTACGCCATCACCGTCGTCTTCGCCAGCCTGAGCCAGCTCTTCACGACGAGTAACGCGGCCTCTATCCCGTTCATGGTGTCGCGAAAGCAACTCATTTCTGCCAATACCCTCTTCGCCGGCGGTTTCACGCTCGCCCAGATTACGGGACTGATCGTCCTGTCACCGCTGATCTTGCGAACCGCTGGCCCAGAAGCGCTCTTCGCTAGCGCAGCTGTGGCGTTTGGCATCTCGAGCGTGCTCACCCGCTTCCTCCCGCCAATTGGCCGCGCCGGCGAGGAAGAGCAGGAGGGGACCTTCCCCGGGCGAGCGGAATTCCGAGGTGCGATTTCAGATTTTGCCGTCGCCCTGCGCACCCTACGTGCGGACTCGATCTCGACGCTGGCGATGGCGCACATCGCCACCAGCAGCACCGTGGTGCTGCTCTTCGCTATCCTGGTGCCGCGCTACATGCAGGCGATTCTCGAGCTGGAGCCAGAGGACGCCGTCGCTGTCTTCGCGCCGGTCGCCATCGGCGCCCTCATCGGCCTTCGTGCCGTGCCCTGGATCGTGGCGCGATTGGGCAAGACGAAGGCCGTGGCGCTGGGCCTCTTCGTGATCGGCCTCTGTCTCGGCGTCTTCGGCATGGTGGAGACCATCGCCGCCGGGCTAGAGCGCACGGAACAGTTCAATCCCTTCGGGACGGAGCCGGTCTTTGGCCAGTCGATCCTGGTGGCGATCACGATCGCCTTCGCTGGCCCGATGGGCTTCGGCTACGCGCTGCTCAACACCCCTGCGCAGACGATTCTCCACGAGCGAACGCCCGTCGAAATGCGCGGGCGGGTCTTCGCATCGCAGATGGTGCTGGCGAACGGTGTAGCGCTTACCCCACTAATGGTCGCCGGTGGCATAGCCGATGTTTATGGTGTAAGCCGGATGGTGCTCGCGCTTAGCCTGCTTCTGATTCTGGGCGCAGCGTTCAGCCTCTACCTGGAGCGGCGCTGGCAGCAAGACGGAGGCCAACCGCCGCCACCGCCCAGCGGCGAAGGATGACCTGAGCCGCTCAGGGGAGGCGGTGCCAGACTCAATTGACACCACTGCAGTCGTAGGCTAGACTGAATTGGAGGGGTGAAATATCGTGATTGAGATGACCATCGAAGGCATCAGAGTGAATCTGGCGAACTACCAGCGGGTCGTCATTCTCAAGGAGAAAGATGCCAGCCGATACCTTCCCATCTGGATCGGACCGGCCGAGGCCGACGCCATCGCCGTCCGGCTGCAAGAGGTCTCTGTCGCCCGGCCGCTCACCCACGATCTGCTGCGCGATCTGCTGGAAAAGCTGGGCGCCCGGGTGGACTGCGTGGTGGTGAACGATCTGGCCGACGACACCTTCTACGCGCGCATCATGATCAGCGTCAACGGCGAGCAGATAGAGCTCGACTCTCGGCCCAGCGACGCCCTCGCCCTCGCGGTGCGCACCCAGGTGCCTATCTACGCCGAGGACACCGTCCTGGATAAGGCCGGCGTACTGCTGGACAAGGACGGTCAGCCTCTGGAGGGACAGCAGTTACCTGGAGAAGAGACGAAGGTGGGCGAGGAGGAGATCCAGCGCATGTCCGCCTTCAAGGACTTCATCGAGGGCCTGGACCTGGACGATTTCGACAAGCGAAAATCGTAGCAACCTAAACCTGATCGCACAGGGCGTCCTATTAGCTAGGGCGCCTTCTTATTTCCCCGCTCCGGCCGCCTGACTGCCATCGCTCGACGCCAATTGCTTGTACGATTGATCGTGCGATTGATC
>JACZTE010000238.1 GCA_022573935.1 Chloroflexota bacterium | reverse complement strand
GTCCGCCTCTGTGTAGATCGCGTGGACATCGTTACGAGTACAGTCGTCCAGCTCCTCGCGCGCTAGCAGCAGCTGGGCGAAGCCCATGATGCCGGTGAGGGGGTTGTTGAGCTCGTGGGCGACGCCGGAGACGAGCTGGCCGACCGAGACCATCTTCTCCGACTGGAGGAGCCGCTCTTGCATGAGCCGTTCTTCCGTAACGTCGCGCAGGATGACCACGGCCGCCGAGCCTTCTCGCGAGCCGGCTAACGGTGCGGCCATCGCCACCAGGTAGCGCCGCTCTGGGGAGACGGCGCTGGTGGGGAGATCTTGCAGCTTCGTTGGCTCCCCTGATGTGAGCGCCTGCTCAGCCAGCTTCGCCAGCGTCGTGTCGGTGAGCGTGGCGCCTTCGGCAAGCCGGACGTCGGCGAGCGAGCTGAGGTGGTCGTGTGCGGCCTGGTTGAGCGATGTCACGCGCAGATCAGCGTCTACCAGCACGATGCCGTCGCTCAGGCTCTCGGCCAGGGAGGCCAGGTGGGCGCGCTCGGTCTGCCGCTGCACGATCGCCCGCTCCAGCGCGAGCGAGACCTGGTTTGCCACCGTGTAGAACGTGCGCTTCTTCGACGAGTCGAAGCCGTTGGGATCGACGGAACGCGCGCGGATCAGCCCCGTTACCTCGCCCTCGATCACCAACGGAGCGTCCAGGACGCTGCCTGGCGATCGCTCGAAGCCGGCCAGCGTGTCGGGCGGCGATTCGATGGCCAGCGTCGTGGTTTGGAAGGGTAGCCTTTGGCAGGAGCGATGCTTCCCGCCGGTGAGGCGCAGGAAGGCCGTCAGAGCGCCTGCGGCCGTGCTGCTGGCGAGCTCCGCCGGCACTTCTCGCGCTGCGTAGACGGTGACCGTATCCTCTCCGTCGCGACAGGCGACGGCCGCTGCCAACTGGAAACCCAGCGCGGGCGCCAGCACCTCGAGTGTGGTGCGCACGATCTCCTCGTCACTGAGGGAGTGGCTGAGGCGGCGCGTCAGCTCATCGAAGAGCGAGAGCTCCTCGGCGCGAGGCTGTGCGCTGCGGCCGTTCGTCGGGGCTGCGGTACCGCTGGATGCTGTTTCGCGAAGGGCGGCTCCCAGTTGCAGGGCCAACGCCCATGCCGCGGTGCGGTCGCGTTCGTGCAGCTCTGGCGAGACGAGGCATAGTACGGCGCCCAGGTTGGAGGCGCCGCGCAATGGCGAAGCGATGACGGTACCGGGCACGCGGGACGTCAGCAGCAGCCGCTGCGGCCCGTCCACGAGCGATTCGGTGAACGCCTCGCCGGTACGGGAGTAGGTGAGCGGCCGGCCTTGCGTGAGGGCGGCGGCGATGGCGGGCAGCCGCAGTGCGCGGCCCCACACGTCGGGCGCCAGCGGGAGCGTGGCGCGCTCCAACTGCAGGCCGGACTCGTCGGGGAGGTGCACGAGCAGCGCGCAGGCGACGTTTCGCTCCGCCAGCCCGCTGGTGAGGCGGTCCAGCACGTCATCGGCATTCGCCGCGTCCTGGAAGGAGGCGGCAAGGGCGAGCAGCGCATCGGGCAGGGCCAGCGCCTTGCGGCGTTCCAACCTTCGCATCCTCATCGGCGCACCTCCGCACCTCCGGCCTGCCCCGCCTTGGGAAAGGGTAATTTCATTATGCACTATGGCAGTTCTATGTCAAACCCTGGATGAGTACACAGATTGCTCGGTCGAAAGCGGGTATGCTATAGTGTTGTAGCTTCCCGTCGTCACTAATTTCGGTAATTACGGCAAGGGGCCGGGAGGCCGACCCTCGCTATTGCTGAGGGTGGGAGGAGGAAGAGAAGAAGCTTGGAAGCACCCATCACGATGAAGGCGCTGCTTGAAGCGGGCGTCCACTTCGGCCATCAGACCCGTCGCTGGAACCCGAAGATGCGTCGATTCATCTTCACCGAACGCAACGGCATCCACATCATCGATCTGCAGCAGACCGTTAGCCGCCTTACCCAGGCGCTCGAGTTCGTGCGCGAGGTAGTGGCAGACGGCGACCAGATCCTCCTCGTCGGCACCAAGAAGCAAGCGCGAGAAGCGATCGAGACCGAGGCGCGGCGCTGCTCCATGCCCTACGTCACCAACCGCTGGCTGGGCGGCACCCTCACCAACTTCGCCACTATCCAGCGCAGGATCCACTTCCTACTACGCCAAGAAGAGGCTCGCGAACGGGGCGACTTCGAGCGACTGTACAAGAAAGAGGCCTTGAAGATCGACAAGGAGGTCGAGAAGCTGAACCGGCACCTGGGCGGCATCAAGGAGATGGGCCGGCTGCCGGGCGCCGTCTTCATCATCGACCCGGACATGGAATCGATCGCCGTCGCGGAGGCGCGACGAGTCGGCGCTCCCATCATCGCGATGTGCGACACGAACTGCGACCCCGAGGTTATCGACTACCCCATTCCCTCCAACGATGACGCCATCCGCGCAGTACGGCTTATTACCGCTCGCATCGCCGACGCCGCGCTTGAGGGCCTCGCCTTGCGTGGCTACGAGGCCGAGGACGAGCTGTCGGACGCCCCGCCGGTCGCGGCTGGAGCCGAGGAGCGCCAATAGTGGGCGACGAGCGAAAAATCTCGACGGCTGAGGTAGCCGCGTTGCGTGAACGCACCGGCGCTGGCGTCATGGACTGCAAGCGCGCGCTGGAGGAGGCGGAGGGAGACATGGACCGGGCCGTGGAGGTGCTCCGGTCGCGGGGTGTCGCCCTGGCCGAGAACCGCTCGCACCGCGAGACCAGCCAGGGGCTGGTGGAATGCTATATCCACGCTGGAGGGCGCATCGGTGCGATGGTAGAGGTCAACTGCGAGACCGACTTCGTTGCCCGCACGGACGCATTCAAAACACTGGCGCATGATCTGGCGATGAAGATAGCGGCAACCAACCCCCGCTCCGTCTC
>JACZTE010000237.1 GCA_022573935.1 Chloroflexota bacterium | reverse complement strand
CCCTCCGGGTCGTTCACGGCGATGGACGCCGCCGCGAGCTGCTCCTCGCCCGCCGGGCCGATGCAGGCGACCGTGATGGTGCGTAGCTTCCCGTCGAGCAGCCGGGCGACGGTGTCGTAGGTGCCGAGGCCGGCGAGGCCCGCCGGCGCCGGTTCCAGCCGCGCGCCTTCGCGGTCGATGCGCAGCACGCGCCAGCTATCGTCCGGTGGCGCGCCCTCGATGACGACCGCTTTGATGCCGAGTTTCGAGAGGCGATGGCCGAAGGTGCCACCCACGTTCGCCTCCTTGCAGCCGCCCATCAGCGGGCTCTTCCCGCCGAACGATGTCCGGCCCGAGGTGGTGGCGGCGGTGCCGCCCAGCAGCCCCGGCGCGAAGACCAGCTTGCTGCCAGGCCCCAAGGCATCGCCCTGGGGGTCTACTTCTCGCAGGATGATATGGGAGGTGAGCGCCCGCCCGCCCAGAAGAGCGTACTCCTCCGGCGGCTCCTCCCGCGAGACGGTGAGGTCGGTCAGGTTGACGCGGATGATGGAGGACACGTGAGGTGGCTTACCGTTCGCCGATGCTATCGCCCACGCGAATCGTGCCGTCGTTCAGGATTTCGCCGCGCAGGCCGCCTCGGTGCACCAGGCCGGGCTTCACCTTCTCATTGGTCAGGCTGGCCAGGTGGTTGCACGGTTCGCAGAGGCGGACGCCGCGCATCGCCACCTCGCCGACGCGGAACTCCTTGCCGACCAGGTGGTTCAGGGCCACGCCGCGCGTGACGATGTTGCGCCGCGCGTCCTTGTACTCGATCTTCGTCCCGTAGTCGCGCTCCATCCCCTCGATCGCCTCCGCCTCGATCAGCGTGACCTCGCGGCCGCTGCCGGGCGTCTTGGAGAAGGTGCCATCCTGCGCGAAGTAGCGGTCGCCTTCCAGACCCTTGCCGGCCACCGCTCGCACCTCGTCGATGGAGTTCATCGGCTCGCCGCCCTTGGCGGTGACGTTGATCGAGACTACGTTTCCTTGCAACATCGTTCCTCGCTCCATTCTGTAACTGAATACAGTATAAATTCTCTTCCGCAGGCCGCACAAGCTATCGGCGATTCCGCGCTATACTATTACCCATGTTCCGCATCATCCCGCATCGAGCGCTCATCGAGCCGAAGGCCAGTGTAGCTGGCGTGGAGGCGTCGGGCGGCCGTGCCGTCGCTACGCTTCGCATCGAGGGGCTGCTGTGCAGCGCCTGCGCCACAAGCGTGCGTCGCCACCTCGAAGCGGTGGACGGAGTGCGCGATGCGCAGGTCGACCTGGAGCGCGGCGAGGCGCAGGTCGGCTACGACGCTGCTCGCACGAGCCCGGCGGCGCTTATCGCTGCCGTCGACCGGGCGGTCGTGCTGCGACCGGCGCGGCGGCTGCTGGCCGCCCTGGGCGGCCGCCCATGAAGATCGGCGCGCACGTCGGCGCATCGGGCGGCCTCACGACCGCGTTCGAGCGGGCGGCGGCGATCGGCGCGGAGACGATCCAGATCTTCGGCGCGCCGCCCCAGATGTGGCGACGCCGCAAGATCCGCCCCGATGAGTGCGAGGCGTTCCGCGCTGCCATGGCGGAGACTGGCATCGAGCCCGTCTTCCTCCACGGCCCCTACCTGATCAACCTGGCGACGGATAAGCCGGAGCAGCTCACCAAGTCCACGGATGCCCTATCCGAAGACCTTCGCCTCGCTTCGGCCATCGGCGCGAAGGGGGTCATCTTCCATGTGGGCTCGCACAAGGGAGCCGGCTTCGACAAGAGGCTGCCCCAGATCAAGAAGGCGCTGAAGCAGGTGCTGAAGGATACGCCTGACGACGCCTGGATCATCCTGGAGAATAGCGCCGGCCAGGGCGGCAGCGTCGGCTCGAAGCTGGAGGAGCTCGCCGCCATCATCGCGGCGGTCGGCAGCGACCGGCTGAAGGTCTGCCTGGACACCGAGCACGCCTACGCCGCCGGCTACAACCTCGCTGACCGCGACGCCCTCGAAGAGACGATGGCGCTGTTCGATAGCGAGATCGGCCTCTCGCGGCTCGTCGCCGTCCACGCGAACGACTCCAAGATCGAGCTCGGTGGCGGCGTCGATCGACACGAGAACATCGGCGAGGGCCACATCGGCCGGGCTGGCTTCGAGGTGATCATGGCGCACCCGGCGTTCCGAGAGGTGCCGTTCCTGCTGGAGGTGCCCGGCCTCGAGAAGGAGGGGCCGGACAAGCCCAACGTCGATATCCTGCGGAAGATTCGGGCGAAGGTGGCCGAATAGCTGCTGGGCGCTAGCTGCTAGTCACTGGTGCGGGGCGATCGGTCTGACGAGGGCGCATGCACCCCGTAGCGCTCCTCCAGCAGATGGACGAAGGCCTGGGCCGCCCGGCTCAGCGGCCGGCTCTGCCGGTAGATGAGCGCGATCTCCCGTTGCGGCGTCTCCATGCCATCCACCCGTATCTGCCGTAGTTCGCCTCGCTGCACCTCCCGCTCGATGGCCACTCGCGGCAGCATCGCGACGCCCAGCCCCTCCTCCACCATCTTCTTCGTCGCCTCCATGTTGTCCAGCTCCATCATCGGCGTGACGAGCGCGCCCGCCTTTCGCAGGGCGTCGTGCACCAGCGTGTAGTAGCTGGAGCCTCGATTAAACATGATCAGCGGCTGCTGGCTCACCTCCTCGGGAGTGGCGGCGCCCCGCTTAGCGAAGGGATGCTCGGGCGAGGTGACCAGGACCACCTCCTCTTGATAGAGCGGTACCGTGACCACCTCCGGGTGGCTGATCGTACGCTCCAGCCCCACGTGCACCTCGTCCGCCAGCACCATCTGGACGATCTGGTCCGAGTATTCGGTGCGCACGGTAACATCGAGGCCCGGATAGCGCGACCGGAACTCCTTGACCAGCGCCGGGAGGACGTAGGTGCTGATGGTGGGCGCG
>JACZTE010000236.1 GCA_022573935.1 Chloroflexota bacterium | reverse complement strand
GCGGGCGGGCGCGATGGGCCTGGGCGGCGGCTCAGCCTCTTCTCTTGGCTCCGGCTCAGCCGGCGGCGCTGCCTCAGCCGGCGGCGAGCCGTCCTGCTGCGCCGTGGCCGGCTTGGCGGCGACGGTCATCCCCTCGTATCGAGAGATGTCTTCATCCGGCGAGGCGACGATGGCGATGATCGTGCCCACATCCACCGTGTCGCCCTCGCTCGCCAGCGCCTTGCGGAAGACGCCCGACTCGAAGGACTCGATCTCGACGTTGGCCTTGTCGGTCTCGATCTCGGCGATGATCTCGCCGCGCTCCACCGCATCGCCGGCCTGCTTAAGCCAACGAATGATGGTGCCCTCTTCCATATCAGCGCCCATCTGGGGCATGACCACTTCCGAGATCACGTTCGTCCTCCTAACGAGATTAGAACAACGCGAGTGCCGCGTCGGCGATCTGGCGCTCGCTGGGCAGGGCGGCCTGCTCCAGCTCCTTCGCGTACGGGGTGGGCACGTCGGCGCCGCAGACGCGGGCCACGGGCGCATCCAGATCGTCGAAGGCTTCCTCCATGATGATGGCAGAGATCTCGCCGGCAAAGCCGCCGAACTTCCAGTCGTCCTCGACGACGACGGCGCGATGGGTCTTGCGCACCGACGCGACGATCGTTGCTACGTCCAGCGGCCGCAGGGTGCGCAGGTTCAACACCTCAGCCTGGTAGCCGGCCTCGGCCAGCAGGTCGGCAGCACCGTTAGCCTGGTGTACGCTGCCGGAGTAGCCGATGAGCGTCACGTCCTCCCCTTCTCGATACACCTCCGCCTGGCCAAAGGGGATGCGATAGTCCTCTTCCGGCACCTCGCCCTTGCGGCCGTAGAGCGCGGTGTGCTCCAGGAAGATGACCGGGTTCGGCTCCAGAAACGCGCTCTTGAGCAGGCCGCGAGCGTCGTATGGGGTATACGGCACGACGACCTTCAGGCCGGGGACGTGAGCGTACCAGTTTTCCAAACTCTGCGAGTGCTGGCTGCCGAGCTGGCTGCCGGCGCCGCCGGCCATGCGGATCACCAGCGGCACGTGTATCTGCCCGTTCGACATGTAGTGGAGCTTGGCAGCGTTGTTGACGATCTGGTCGATGGCGAGCAGGCTGAAGTTGACCGTCATCAGCTCCACCATGGGGCGCAGGCCGCCCATCGCAGCGCCGATGCCGCAGCCGACGACGACGGATTCGGAGATCGGTGTGTCGCGGACGCGATCCGGGCCAAACTCGTCTAAGAAGCCTTTGGTTACAGCGTAGGAGCCGCCGTACGCGCCGATGTCCTCGCCCATGAGGATCACATTCTCGTCGGCCAGCAGCTCCTCTCGCAGCGTCTGGCGCAGCGCCTCGCGGAAGGTTATCTCCGCCACGACTACGCCCCCTCCTCTTTGTAGACGTGCTCGTAGAGCGCATCGGGCGTCGGATGCGGGCTCTCCTCTGCGAAGCGGGCCGCTTCGTTCACCGTCTCTTCGATATCAGCCTGGAGCGCCTGTACCGTCGCCTCGTCGATCACGCCGTCGCTCTCCAGCTTTTGGCGAAACGTAAGGATCGGATCGAGCTCCCGCCAGCGCTCCGTCTCGCCCTTGTCTCGGTAGAACTCGGGATCGGCCATCGAGTGGCCGCGGAAGCGGAACGTGATCGCCTCGAGGAAGGCGGGGCCTTCGCCCGCGCGAATGCCGCGAGCGACGCGCTGCGTCGCTTTGTACATCGCCAGCACGTCCATGCCGTCCACCTGCTCCGACGGGATCGCGTACGCGGCCGCCCGCTTGTACACCTCGATCACAGCGGAGACGTGGCGAATATCGGTACCCATGGCGTAGAAGTTGTTCTCGCAGAGGAAGAGCACGGGGAGCTTTCGCACCGCCGCCAGGTTCAGCGCTTCGTGGAACTCGCCCTCGTTGACAGCGCCGTCGCCGAAGATGCAGAGGACGATGCGGCCGTTGCCCAGCCGCTGGTTCGCCAGCGCCAGCCCGCAGGCGAGCGGCAGGTGGCCGGCGACGATGGCGTAGCCGCCCATGAAGTATCGCTCCACGTCGAAGAGGTGCATGGAGCCGCCCTTGCCGCCGCTGACGCCCGTGGTCCGGCCGAAGAGCTCGGCCATGATCCGCCCGGGCTCCAGGCCTCGGGCGAGCGCGTGCCCGTGCTCCCGGTAGTGAGTGACGATGTGGTCGTCGTCGTTAAGCGCAGCGATCGCGCCCGTGGCGATGGCCTCCTGGCCGATGTAGAGGTGGAGGAAGCCGGCGATGCGCCCGCGGGCGTACATCTCCGCCGCCTTCTCTTCAAAGCGGCGGATGAGCATCATCTCCCGCAGCAGATCGATAAGCTGCGCGTTGTCCATCTCGTTCGCCGTTGGCCGTTCTGCTAGCTGCGTCATGTCTGAAGACCTCGACCTACGATACGTCGTTCGCTCATCATTCCGTCCAGAAGTGAATCGCCTCGCCGTCCACGGCTAAGGCGGCTTCCTTTACTACTTCGGAGAGCGTGGGGTGAGCGTGCACCGCCCAGCCCAGCTCGCGAGGCGTGGTCTCCAGCACGCTACCCAGCGTCGCCTCGGCCAGCAGCTCGGTGGCGTCGTGGCCGATCATGTGGTAGCCGACGATCTCGCCCGTGGCGGCGTCGGTGACCAGCTTCACCAGCCCTTCCGTGCGTCCGATGGCGATCGCCTTGCCGTTGCCGCGGTAGGGGAAGGTTCCCACCTTCACCTCGATACCCTGCTCGCGAGCCTGCGCCTCGGTGAGGCCGAGGGCGGCTACCTGGGGCTGGCAGTAGGTACAGCGCGGCATCTTCTCGTAGGGCAGCGGCAGCGGCTCCCGGCCGGCGATCTGCTCGACGGCGATCACGCCCTGCGCCGAGGCGACGTGGGCGAGCAGCATCTTGCCGGTCACATCGCCGATGGCGTAGACGCCGGCGGCGCTGGTGCGCATCTTCT
>JACZTE010000235.1 GCA_022573935.1 Chloroflexota bacterium | reverse complement strand
CCTTCGAGGCTCGTTCAGCACTGTGTGTATATTTTCACATATTAGCGTCGCCGCACATGGGCCGAATGGCCTCCAACGCGGGGGCCATTGGTAACGACGAAGATTCGCGGTGGTCTAAGTTGGTGGCGTTCAGCGGAGCACGCGGAGCGACAGTCGGAGGGTGAGAAGCGACATCTAGGGCTTCTTTTCAAGGACGGCTGAGCGGAGTCTTCAGGCCACCCCTATCTTAGGGCAGTGAGTTCGGCGAATAAGCGCTCCTTTTCGCCCCGCTAGGCAGAGAACTCGCAGTTGAGCTTCTTTGACCTGGCCGGAGGAATTTCTTAGAACGCGACGTCGCCGCGCAGGAGCTGCCGGGCAATCGTTCGGCGCTGGATTTCGGATGTTCCATCAGGGATGCGCAGCGTCCGAGCGATTCGGAAGCCCTCTTGGAATTGCAGCTCGCTGGACAGGCCGTTGGCCCCATGGATCTGGATTGCGCGGTCCATCACCCGCTGCGCCGCCTCTACCGAATAGGCCTTGGCGATGCTGATCTCCTTCACGGGCAGCCGGCCGGTGGTCGGCGCCTCATCGAGCAGCTCCGCTGTCCGGCGCACCGTCTGCTTCGTCGTAAAGATATCGATGGCGGTGTCGGCCAGCATGACCTGAATCATCTGGTGCTCGGAAAGCGCGACGCCGAACGTCTTCCGCTCTTTCACGTATTCCAGACATCGGTCGAGGGCCCACTCGGCCATGCCGAGACAACCGGCGGCAATGCTGAGCCGTCCTTCCGAGATGCCCAGCATGCCGACCCGGAACCCTTCATCAACAGTGCCCAGGATGCGGTCGTTGGGTACCCGCACGTCTTCGAGTGCGATGGTGCCACAATCGCTGGAGACGTGGCCCATCACCGGAAGCACGTTCTCCACCGCGTAGCCTGGAGTGGCGGCGTCGACAAGAAAGCATGTGATGCCGCCCTTATGCTTAGCGAGGAGATCCGGGTCAGTCACGGCGAACACGACTGCATAGTCAGCGTAGGGTGCGTTGGTGATCCACTGCTTGGTGCCGCTGATCAACCAGTCGTCGCCGTCGCGGCGCGCCTTGCACTTGAGTCCCCAAACGTCGGAGCCGGCGTCCGGTTCGGTCAGGGCGAAGCAGATGGTCTTCTCTCCCGCTAGCAGCGACGGCACAACCTGCTGTCGAATGCCCTCACTCGCGTTGAGGAACATGTACGATGCGCCGTCGATGAAGCTGGAGATGAGCGGTGAGGTCAGGAACCCATTGGCCCAGCCGATGAGTAGCCTCCCCGGCCCGTACCTGCGATAGACCGCCTCCAACACGGATACTATGGTGGTGGACGGCAGCCCACCCCCGCCGATCTCCTTGGGGGCAAACATCGCGTAGAACCCTGCGTCGGCCGACTTGCGCCGGATCATGCGCCTCGCTTCGTCTATCTCATCGACCAGACGTCCGTCATCCCGAAAGAGCCGGCGTTCGTCGGCGAGGGTTTCCCGGAAGCGGTCCTCGAGAGGCAACACTTCCGATTCTACGAACGCCTGCACGCCGGCGATGATTCCTTTCACTTCGCTCTCAGTGTCCTTCGTCACCGTTGTGTTGACCATGTCTGCCTCCTGGCTTGCAAGCCTTACGTCTGATCGACGAGTGCAGGTTCATGTCGCCGCACTAAGCGGACGATCTGGCGGCTGAGCTGGGCCGTGTCCACGTGCTTGAGCAGGTAATCCGCCGCCCCCGCTTCGTGAACAGCCGCCCAGAGTTCAGGTGTCATGTAGGCAGCGAAGACGATCACCGGCGCGTCCGTCAGTTGCCCAAGCGCCTTGCAGGCATCCACCCCGTGCTGCTGGCGGCCGTGGATGTCGAGCAACACGATGTCCGGACGGGCTTCCGCAAGTAGATCGGCAGCCTCCACCACACTGCCTGCGGTCCCCACAACTTCCAGGCGGTGGTCTCGGCGGAGCCGCTGCGCCAGTGCGCTGTGGACATCAGTTTGGTCATCGATGAGGAGTATACGGACGGGTGCGGTAGCGCCGTTGACTTGCGCCTGTTGCTTCGGTCGCACCACGAGTACGGGAGCGACGCCGCTGCGGATCACTTCTGCCGTCACGCTGCCCTGTAACGTCTGGCGCAGGCCGGAGCGGCCGTGCGTGGCCATCACGACGAGGTCGAACCCGCCCTCCCGCGCGAAGTCGATGAGCTCTCTTGCTGGGTCGCCGATGTGGACGGCGCCATGAACTGGACGCCCGGTGGTGACCAGCGGCCGGCCAGCCCGATCCAGATACGTCAGCAGCTCGTGCTCCTCGCGCTCGATGGCCTGATCCTTCGTCTCGGCGTAGACAGCAGGCATCGCCGGAACCACGCCGCCGGAGTACGTCCCGCCGAGGGCGGCGAGCGGGAGAGGGCGGCGCAGTCCTTTGCGGTGCAGCCTCGTCGCTTTGGGTGGCTGACCTACCGTAAAGAGCGTAGCCTCCTCCGCGCCCCCGTCCAGCAGCTCTGTTGCTAGAGGGATGGCCTGCTCAGAGAGGCTCGAGCCATCCAGCGGCACGAGTATCTTCTTGAACATACGCTTTCTCCTTACGGGTTCTTAGCGAGCATTGCGGCTATATTGGCCGGCTACCGAGAGAAACCCATCGATGTAGCGCTTCACGTCGCTCGCCACGTCATCAATGGACAGGATCCCGACGACCCGAGCGCCGCCCACCGTGACGGGCAGGCGCCGAAGGCAGGCGTTTCGCATGATCTGGACAGCACGCTCAAGTTCCAGATCGCCTTCCACCGTGGCCGGATGGCGGTCCATGTAATCGCCGACCCTCTGTGTACTTGGATCTCCACCACACGCCAGGCACCTGACCACCAGATCCCGGTCAGTAATCACGCCGTTGATCACTCGGCCATCTGTCGTCACGACCAGGATGCCTACATCTTGGTCGCGCATCAGCTTCGCCGCGGTCTG
>JACZTE010000234.1 GCA_022573935.1 Chloroflexota bacterium | reverse complement strand
TCTTTGGAAAAGAAGATGAGCCTTCCACCTCAATCAAAGAATATGATGACCCTATTACTCTTGAGAAAGAGATTCGTGGTAGGTTGGAGAGCTTTGAGGATTTGTGTGTTAAGGACTGGGACAAACAGTGAAGACAGATAGCAGTAGTGAACTGCTGCTAGCCCACTCGCCAAAAGAAGACGGCATGCCGGGCGATCCATATGCCCGGCATGTTGTGGGTGTGTACGATGGGGCTCTTAAACGGGCCGAGGATATGCTGCGATATGCGCCTGATCCCCCATCCGGTTTATTGAAGGCGATTTCAGACGCCGCACAGTTCCACGACTTAGGCAAACTTGACCCGGCCATACAGAGCGTTTTTCGAAAAGGTCGAGGTGGCCGACTCATCTGGGACCACATCGATGCCGGAGTGTCGCATCTAACCGCCGAACAGAATTGGATGGCCGCCTGGATAATCCGGGGGCATCATGCTCCGGGGCTTCCACAGAAAGCGGAGCACTTCACTGAGAAGACAGATAGACGCCTGCGTGGACGGCGACGAGACATGGGAGGTGGAGTGATGGCGGCTAAACGGTCAACGCGAACCCCCGCGAAAAGCTACCGGTGCCTGCGCGGCTTCAGCTATCCGGCGTCGCAGAGCATCCGCGACCGCATCGCCGCCGGCGATCACATGCCGCTGGATGAACGAGGCGAGTCACAAAGATACGCCCAGGGCGACAGGATCACGAACCCGCCCAGCGACCTCATCGAGAGTTGGCTTAGGCGTGGCTGTGTAGAGCCGATTGGTGCGGCGGCCAGGACAGTGAAGGGCGAGGAGGTGGTAGCTGATGATGACGCTTAGGGGGAGCGCCGACGTCGGGTTCGTCCTGTTTGCGGGCTACGACATCATGGGGCTGATTACCGACCTGGACGAAACGACCGAGGCGATGCTGGAGCAGAGCGATGGGCTGGGTGCGGCGAGCGACGAGCACACCGCCGTCGGCATCACGAAGTTTGACCTGTCGTTCGACGGCTTCTATGACGACACGCTCATCAAGGCCATCGAGGCGCTGTCCGGCGAGCAGGTGATGATGTACGCCCTCTCGGGGAACGTCATCGGCCGAGAATGCGTCGGCCTCAACGCTATCCGTTCCACCATCACCCGCGGACCGAGCAAGGACGCGCTGACGAAGGCGCAGATGGCCTTCAAGTCGGACGAGGGGCCGGAGGTGGGCCAGGTGAGCGCGCCACACGCGACGGTGACGGCGCAGGGGCCGGTAGAGGGGGCGTCTGATGACTGGGGGACGCAGGCGACAGCGGTAACGATTACGAGTAGCTCTGTCGCTAACCCCACCGTCATCACGACAAGCGCCCCGCACCTGCTGGTTACAGGCGATACGGTAGAGATCGCTGGGCACTCCGGCAGCACACCGAACATCAACGGCATACACACTATCACCGTCACGGCGCCTACGACGTTCACCATCGACGTCAACGTCTCTACGGGCGGCACGGGCGGCACGATGACGCGCACTAACTCGCGATCCGGCGGCGTGGGCTACGTGGAGGCCGATGCCCTCACGCTCGATGGCGGGACGGCCCTTCAGGTGATCATCAAGGACAGCGATGACGATATCACCTTCGTCGATCTGATCACCTTCACCGCGATCACCTCAGCCCCGGCGGCGGAACGCAAGACGGTGGCGGGCAACGTGGAACGCTACACGCTGACCGAGCACGAGTTCACAGGCGCAAGCGGGGGCAGCCGCACGGCGAAGTTCGCCGCCGGCTTCGTCCGCAGTTAGGAAAGGAGCAGGGACATGGCACTACAGGGATTCCCGGCACTGAAGATCGAGCTCGACGACAACGCTGACGCGCTGAAGGACATCTCCGCCTTCGTGACGGAGATCGGCGGCTACACCGTCGAGCAGCTACTCGAAGAGCTATCGTCTGCCGGCGACGCCACCGACCGCTGGGCCAAGGTGGGCTTCGAGCAGAAGAGCGAGATCACGATCAGCGGCCCGTATGACGACCAGGCCGACAGCCTCGTCACTATCACGAAGAACGGCGAAGGCGACACGCGGACGCTCAAGCTGACGTTCGACGACCCCGGCACCAGCGACGTGCGAACGGTCGAGACGCTGATCAGGTCCACCGAGCGGGCGCCCACCCGTGGCGCGTTCCACAAGTACACGGTCGTTCTCCGACCCACCGGAGCAGTTACCTAGGCCGCCGGCGATAGCGAAGGAGTAGCGCAATGCTCACCAAGGGCATCACCAAGAAGATCGACCACCCGCACGAGCCGGGGCAGTGGGTCGTCATCCGCAAGGCCTCATCGGGCTACATCGATCTGGCGCGCGAGGCGTTCACTCGGCGTGCCTCGCGCAGCATCAAGGACATGGGCGGTCTCGGCGGTATGCCCAACTTCAAACGTTGCCCGAAGTGTGGCGCTCAGCAGGAGGACGGCCACGAGTGCAATCCACTCGATCTGTTTGCCAAGGAGGAGCGCGAGAAGAACCCGTCAGCCGTTGATGCCACGACACTCGACCGAAAGATCATGCTGAACGCCGCCATCGCAAGCTGGAGCGAGGACGAACAAGTCAATGAGGAATCGGTGGCCTACCTGGACGAGTTCACCGCCGACTGGCTCTTCCGCGAGATCGTCAGCTACGTCAACGAGGACATGACGGCAGAGGCAAAAAAAGACGAGACAAAGACCTCCTCCTCTTCCTAGAGGAAGTGGAGGGGGCTATGCCCCCGTCGCCGCCCGCCTGGATCGTCCATCGCTACTGCGAGGAGTTTGGATGCGGCATCATACAGGCCATGTACGATCTGGAGAATGCGCCCCACGGGCTGATCTCCGAGGTGTTCGATCTGCGCGCCTTCGTGCGGACCAAAGCCGAACTCGATCGCGCCAAGGATTCCAAGGACGGCCCGACGGGGCTGATGGCGGATCGCGTCTGGGCGGCCTGGA
>JACZTE010000233.1 GCA_022573935.1 Chloroflexota bacterium | reverse complement strand
CGAGATCATGCCGGCCAGCACCTGCGAGCGTGTGGTCGAACGCGGCGAGTGCTAGCGCCGGCCACCGATGTAGGGGAGGCCTTTAGGCCTCCCGCGGCCTCACTTCTCGCATACGCAGGTAGGCCGGGCCTTCAGCCCGGCCCGCTATTTGGCGTCTTACGGCCGGGCCTTCAGCCTGGCCTGCGGAGGAATCGGTAGGAGCGCGAAGCGCGTTCCGCGCGAAGCCGTCGCATATGGCCAACCTCGTAGGGACAGAGCTTCAGCTCTGTCCTGGGCCTACGCGCGCTAGCTAACTCACATACGACAGGTAGGCCGGTCGTTCAGCCTGGCCCGCTCCGCTATATGGCACCTCACGGCCAGGCCTGCCTGGCCTGCGGAGGAATCGGTAGGGGCCTACCGGGAGCCTATCGCCTGCGCCTGCTCGATGACGTGGCGGGCGCGCTCGGCGATGGGCCCGTCTATCATGCGGCCGTCGAATTGGACGACGCCCAGCCCTCGCCCTTGCGCCTCCTCCCAGGCCGCCAGCAGCTTGCGGGCGGCGGCGACCTCCTCCTCGCTGGGGCTGAAGACGCGGTGCAACGGCTCTAGGTGGTCGGGATGGATCAGGTACTTGCCGCCGAAGCCGACCACCTTCGCTCGCTCCGCGTCCGCCACCAGGCCGTCGATGTCTCCGATGTCCGTCCACGGCGTATCGAGCGCCACCAGGTCCGCCGCCCGGGCGCAGGTGGCGACGAACGAGCGGGCGTAGTCTAGCTCCCGCCCGTCGCGCGTGCGGGCGACGCCCATATCGAACGTGAAGTCCTCGCCGCCCAGGGCCAGGGCGACGAGGCGCGTGGAGGCGCGGCTGATCTCCTCGCAGCGGAGCAGCGCCCGCGCCGACTCGATGGCGACGATGAGTTCGACGGTGCCCGCTTCCACCTCGTGCGCCAGCTCCTGCTCTCGCAGCAGCACGTCGACGTCGCGCACGTCCTGGGGCGACTGCGCCTTCGCCAGCAGCACGCCGGCCAGCCCTGGCTGCACGGCCGCTGCCAGGTCGCCCCGCGTCAGCCCGCTCTCGATGCTGTTCACCCGCACGTGGACGCTGCGGCCCCCTTCGGCGAGCGAAGGCACCGCGGCCCGTACAAGCTCGCGGGCGCGGGTCTTCTCCTCGGACGGGACGGACTCTTCCAGGTCCAGGCAGAGGATGTCGGCTGGGAAGCGGCTCGCTTTTGCCAGCACCTCTTCCCGCGCGCCCGGGACGAAGAGGAGCGAGCGATAGAGGATCACAGCACGAACTCGCCGGCCACCTCGCGGCCGGCCTCAACGTCGGCGATGAACTCGGTCACGGTGGGAACGAAGGCGTCGGGACGCCACTCCGCTGTGTTGTGGCCGGAGCGGCGGGCGAGGACGTAGCGGGAGCCCTCGAACAGGCGGTGGTCGCGCTCGGCGCAGGGGAGGAAGTCGTCCCACTCGCCCATGTGTACGAGGACAGGCGCCTGCACCTCGCGAACGCGGGCGCTCAGGTCGGGGCGCAGGCGCATCGCCCTGCTGGTGCCGACGAGCGCTGCGACCGACATGCTCGCGAATCGTTCGCGCTCCTTCCGTTGCCGCTCTTCGGCCGGTATTGGGTGCTCGTTGTAGTGAGGGTTGCGCTCCGGCTCGGCTTCGATGCGTCGCTCGGCCAGCTCTGCCATCCCCTCTTCTTGGGCGATCCCTTCCATGATCTCCAGGCCGGTCTGCAGGTTGCGTTCCCACTGGCCGCCGGGCCCCTCGTCCGCGCCGTTGCCGAACGTGCTGGCGCAGAGCAGGAACGAGCGGGTGCGCTCCGGATAGTCGACCACGAACTGGGAGGAGATCATGCCGCCTTGCGAGATGCCGCCGATGTGCGCCTGTTCGATATCGAGCGCGTCCATCAGGGCCCGCAGGTCTTGGGCGTAGATGGGCATGGAGTAGGCGTCCGGGTCGTCGGGCGCCGTGGTGTCGCCGTGGCCGCGCACGTCGTAGATCAGCACGCGCAGATGGCGGGTCAGCTCCTCAAGGATGGCGGGCCGCCAGAATCGGGGCGGGTTGGTCCAGCCGTGGCTGAGGGCGAGCGTTGGGCCCGAGCCGCGCAGCTCGTACGCTATCTCGATGCCGTTGGCCTTGACGCTGGGCATGGACGCCTCCTCTTTGCTCTAGACGACCTGCCGCAGCCGGCCGTCCTCCACCTGGTAGATGAAGCCGGACACCGGAATGTCGTCCGAGAGGAACGGGCTCGACTTGATCTTCTGAACCTGCGCCCGCACGTTCTCCTCCAGGTTTTTGAAGGTGTAGAACTGGAGGCCGCTGGCATCGGCGCCGGTCTCCTGCGTCAGGCGCTGGCGCAGCGTCTCGTCCTCGAAGGTGAGCATGCCGCAATCGGTGTGGTTGACGACGAAAAACTCGTTGGCGCCTGTCAGCTTGTGGGAGATGATGAGCGAGCGGAGCGCGTCGTCGGTGACGATGCCGCCCGCGTTCCGGATGACATGGGCGTCGCCGATGTCCAGCCCGAGGAACTGGTCGGGCATGAGCCGGGCGTCCATGCAGACCACCATCGCCAGCTTCTTGCCGGGCGGCATAGGCAGCCCACCCTTGTCGAACGAGGCGGCGTACCCCTCGTTCGCCTTCAGACACTCGTCACGCATCGCCATGGAATGCTCCTTTCTGTCCCTACGCCGCCAGCAGCTCGGCGAGCTCGCCCTCGTCGGCGCCAGGGCCGACGAGTGACATCGCGAAGTTGTCGGCGCGGAAGAGCCGCTGGGCGACTCGCTGTACGTCTTCGGCTGTCACCGCCTGCAGCTTCTCGACCACGCTATCGATCGGCTCTATCTCGCCGAGCATGAGGAGCAGCTCGCCGGTGCGCTGGGCGAGCGCCATGGGCGTCTCCAGCCCCAGCCGGAAGTTGCCGGTGGTGTAATCGCGCGCTTTGGTCAGCTCCGCTTCGCCTACGGGTTCGTCGACGAGTT
>JACZTE010000232.1 GCA_022573935.1 Chloroflexota bacterium | reverse complement strand
TCGCACCCCACGACGGGGAGTCGAAAGATCATTCCCGCCGAGGCGCGTACCGCCTTCGTCCCCCAAGGATCCGCCGTCCCCTCCAAGCAGAGTATAGCATCGAGCCCAAACGCCACGGCGGACCGAACGAGCGTCCCCACGTTCCCTGGATCCTGGACCCCGTCCAGGAGCAGAAAGCGCCCCGCCGGGGCGAGGTCCGCGGCTCGGAACATCGGCTCGCCACACACGAGCAGCACACCCTGTGGGTGCTCCGTACCGGCGATCGATGTCATTTCGCGGTCCGAGACCGATCCGCACTCAAGGTCGGCTATGCGGCTGGAGAGATCCGCGCCGGAATCGGTGGTCATCAGGCGCGGAGACGTGACGCCGAAGGAAACGCGGGCCCCCGCGTCAAGCGCCTCGGACACTGCGCGTACGCCCTCGACGAGTACGAGCGCCTCCTCTCGATCGGCAGCGTCAGTGTCAGCATAGCGCTGATAGAGATCCGCCTTCTGGAACAGGTACTCCTTCCGTAGCGGATTCTGCGTGGCGGCGCGATCGGCCAGCCGCACCGCGGCGGCGTACTCGCCCCGTCCGCTCGCCCTGGCGGCCTGGCCGGACGCCAGATCGGCGCTGGTGATCGTCGCGGCCCAGAGGAGCGCGATCGCGCCCAGCAGCGAGAGCCCGACCGCGGCCATGCCCGAGGCCAGCGTGCCCGACTCGGCCGGCGGCGGCCCCTTGCGACGCCCCTTCTTCCTTCGAGGCGGTGCGCTCGGCGTCTCCGCTGGCGCGCGCACGACAAGACCGGCCATCGCGCCCAAGAAGAGCCACAGCACCCACGTCGTCATCGCTTCGCTGAAGCCGAAGAAGACGGCGGCCAGGTAACCGAGCACCCCTCCGCTCAGGCCCACCAGCCCGATGCGCAACGCCGCGTCGTCCGTCGACAACGCTCGACGGCCAGCGTGCCAGAGCACAGCCCCCACCAGCGCCAGGAAGGAGATCAGCCCCAGCAGGCCGGTGCCGGTCGCCAGATCGAGGAAGAAGTTGTGCGTGCTCTCGGGGTCGAGCGACAGGGTGCCGATACCTTGCACGTCCGGCCGGTCTCGATAGGAGGGGAACTGGACGCTGAAGCCGTCCTGGCCGTGGCCGAGCAGCGGCTTGTCTGCGATCATCTCCAGGCCCAGCTGCCAGAGGCCGAGGCGCTGGTCTAGCGCCTGGTCGTTGCCGCTGCTGAAGATTGCGACGCGCCCCTGCGGCAGCCCCACGAAAAAGACGGCGACGAGCGCGATCAGCACGGGCGCTACCGCCATCGACACGATGCCGATGCGCAAGGCGAGTTGCCGCCGGCGATCTGGCGCTCCTTCTTGCTCGCCGCGCTCGCGCCCCTGCCCATCGCCCCAACCTGTCAATGAAGGCAGCAGCCAGCGCACGGCGGCCGCGCCCCAGATGAGCACCACCACTCCGCCTGCCAGATACGCCGAGCGGCTCACGGTGAAGAAGAGGGCGAAGAGCATCATCACCAGGCCCGTACCCAGCAGGGCCTGCTGCCAGCGCTCCTTGGCGGTCAGCGCCAGGACCGCAGAGCCGCTGATGGCGGCGACGAGGAAGGCGCCGAGGACGTTGGCCTGCCCCATCGTCCCGAACGGGCGGTCGGTTGACTGGCCTGACCAGTCGACCCAGTCCCAGCCGGCTTTCTGAATCAGCGCGTAGCTGGCCGCCACCAGCGCCCCGCCGAAGAGGCCCAAGAGCAGCCATCGCAGGTCGCGGGTGGTGCGCACGGCTACGGCGGCGACGCCGAAGAGCAGCACGTAGACGAGCGTGGCGGCCAGCCCCTGGTAGCGCAGGTCTTCGCCCATCAGGCTGGCGCGCCAGTCGGCGGCGAAGGCGAACGCAAGGAGGTTGACCACGACGAACGCGACTACTGGTATCCAGAGCGTCGCCGGCCAGCGTCCGCGAGGCCAGCGGTCGCGCGCGAGGAGCACGCCACCCCAGATCAGGCCGCCGCCGGTGAACGCGGCCGTCGCGGCCAATCGCGGCAGGACGATACCGTCCCGCATCGAGACGGCGGTCACTGGGTTATACGAGTCCAGCGGGTTGACGAACAGGATGATCGACGGAGCGATGAGACAGAGGGCGACGAGGAAGTAAACCATGGCCTGCTCCCGAACGCGAAAACGTTCCCCTAGTGTAGCGGAGCAGGCGAGGAATTGATACCCGCTACGGCGATCGAAGCATCGTCCAGCATCCCGTCACCCTGAGCGCATGCGAAGGGTCTGGCCCCAGTGGTACCACCCACGCCAGATGCTTCGCTCCGCTCAGCATGACGGGCGGTGAGGCCTGCGCGTCGTCCAGCAGCAGCCTCGTAGGCGAGGGTCTTCAGACCCTCGCAGACTCGTCGTCGGGGTCTCAAGACCCCGACCTACGAGATTGAGCGCAGTCGATGTGTTTGCTGGCAACTATCCTTTAGCTGAGAGGCCCCTGGTGGCTAGAAGGAGGGGCGATCTGATCGCGGCAGGGACTTCCAGATCAAGAGGAGGGACATGGGCGACTTCGCCCGCTAGGGCGGCTTGGAAGGCTAATGGCGCACAGATTCAGCCGGATCGCGGCTGTAGCGCTCCAAATCCGCATCGTTAAGCCAACGCTCGGGAGGCCACGCTACGAGATCATCACGAGACGTTTCCGCGTCTACAAGGGTAAGCGGTGGATGCGGCCATATCGGGACGAACAAGTCACGCTCAGTCGGGATAGCCATTTGATGATCAACGCCGATGATTTGACCAACGAATCGTCCGATTCCCAAGGTAAACAGCATACCCGGGTGACTAACGGTTAGCGGGCCTAGCCCATCACGAATTTGAAAATCGAAATCTCCGCCCGCCATGTACACAACAACATTGCCTACCCAGCGCGAGAGGCGGATTTGCCACGTGGCGGGAGGGCTTTGCTGTTGGTAGAAATGATCTATCCAGTCAGCCCGCAGAGGCATGA
>JACZTE010000231.1 GCA_022573935.1 Chloroflexota bacterium | reverse complement strand
AGCGTGACTGTAGGCGAAGTAGGAGAGCCATGCTAGACCGTAACCCGAAGGTGAGGGCGGTTATCGCGGTGCTCTTCATAGTTTGGGTTGTGCTCTTTACCCTGGCGTTCCTCGACGTATCGCCAATATAGCTCGGCAAGCGCCTGGTCCTCGGGAGGTGGGGAGTCGCACCAGTCTCCTTGATCTTCTATCGCGCTCGCGCCCGGCTACGCTCCCGCGCCCGGGCGTAGCCGCCTGGCGCCAGCGGTGTCGGCACAACCGCCTACCAGCTTGCAGCTACGCGGGCTTCGCGGTACGATCGCCGCGTGACTATCAAAGGAGAGTACGAGCCGAGCCCGGTGAAGTTCGTCGCTGATCAGGTGGCGCTCTACGAGGCTACCGGTGGCTCAGAGGGTGGGACACTGCAGGACAAGCCAGTCGTCATCCTCGGCACGCGGGGCCGCCATAGCGGCAAGGTACGCAAGTCGCCCCTGATGCGTGTCGAGGATAACGGAACATACGCCGTCATCGCTTCGATGGGCGGCGCTCCGAAGCATCCTGTCTGGTACCTCAACCTGATCGCCTCACCGGCGGTGACGCTGCAGGACGGCGCGAACGTTTATGAAATGGCCGCCCGCGAGGTGCAGGGGGATGAGAAGGCGCGCTGGTGGGCGCTGGCTCTCGACGCATGGCCGGCGTATGCAGAGTACCAGGCCAACACGGATCGGCAGATTCCAGTCGTCGTCCTGGAGCCGGCCCGGTAATCAGCCCTGGCTGAACACTAGGAAAAGACGTATGCATGCTGAGCGCTGCGCTTGCCGGTTCCGCACGATAGTTGGACGCGTTTCGCTCAGGGTCGTAGCACGGGGCGACAGCGCTAAGAACAAACTGCTTCCCAAGTAGGGACATGCGCGAGATTGGGTCTGAGTAGGCCGAACCGCTAAAAGCCCCTGCTCCACGCACGGACCTGAAGCGTCTCGACACGCACGATCGTCCGCAGCGCGGCCCACTGTGCAATGTAGGCATCGACTTCGCCCTCGGGGATGTACCGTTCGACGATCCCGCGGATGTCGTCCCCCATCCCCGGTGGATCGACCTCGACCTCCGCCATGCCGCGCGCAATAACGGCCGCGAACGGCGCCTCGTGCTCCGCCACGGTGACGCTCACCTGAGGGTTGCGCCGCGCGTTCTTCACCCACTGGCGCGACCCGTCTGTCCAAATCCGAAACGAACCGGCCTTGAATCGATACCAGACGGGAACGCTGTGCACACCGCCCTTGGCGCCAACGGTCGCCACTATCGCCGTCATCGACCGGTCTAGGAAGGCCTGCAGCTCTGACTCGTTCATGCCGCTGGCAATATAGCAGCGGCCATCCGCCGCAGCAACGCCGCGCCCTATTCCCAACTGATGGCTGAACGCGTTTCAGCTAGCCTTTCCTTGTCAATAATTCGTGGGAGTGTCTGATCAGGAAACAGTCTACGATCCGCCCATCCGCGGCCATGGAGGCTCATGCTACGGAACGGCAAGCCCAGCGTCCAGGAACGAAGCTGTCCAAGCATCTCCCAGCGAGCGCTGCTATAGTGGGCCGGAGAGGGAGGCGCACGCCATGATCTCTACGACAACGACGGTTGGAACCGACGAGTTCGAGCGGCAGACTGGCTGGGCGATCAAGCCGGAAGGGGCATGCAAGGACGACCGCTGCGTCCCGCTGTCGCGTCCCATGGCCGATGCCGTGGACCTGCACGAGATCGCCGGCCAACTGAACATGCCGCTGATCCACGATGAGGACGCCGGCCTGTGGTGCCTCGGCCCGGAGGCGGGCGGCAAGGCGCTGGCCAGCTCGCAGGCGCCCGACCTGGAGCTACCCGACTGGCGCGGGAACACGTTTCGACTCGCCTCCCTGCGCGGGACGAAGGTGCTACTGGTCGCCTGGGCATCGTGGTGAGGATGCCGGCTCGACCTGCCCGTGTGGCAGGAGCTGCGGAACGAGCTGCACGGCAAGGGCCTCGAGATCGTGACCGTCGCCCTCGACACCGACGTTAAGGCGGCCCGAGCCGTCATCGAGGCTGTCGCGCCGTCGCACCCGTCTCTCATCGACCAGCACCACCTCCTCGGTACACTGTTCGGCATCGTCAACGTGCCGAGCGGTATCTGGATCGACGAGGAAGGCACGATCGTGCGACCGCCGGAGCCGGCGTTCCCGAAGCCCTCGGTGTACCGTGACGCGCCCATCTCCGACTCGCTGCCGCAGCGAATTCAGGACATGCTTGCTGAGGTGAAGAAGATGAAAACAGAGCCGGAGAAGTACTTGGCCGCGCTGCGAGACTGGGTCGAGCGGGGCAGCGAAAGCCGCTACGCTCTCTCACCGGACGAAGTGATCGAACGGAGCCGGCCTCGGCCCGCGGAGCACGCGGAGGCGACGGCGCACTTCGAGCTGGGCGAATACCTGCACAGCTCCGGCCAGCCCGAGGCGGCAGCCCGCCATTGGCGCGAGGCCCACCGGCTCCAGCCCGACAACTGGACGTACAAACGTCAGGCCTGGAGCCTGGCCGATCCGGCCCAGGGCCCGACAGACCTCTACGAGGGCGATTGGCTAAGCGACGTGAAGAAGATCGGGGGAGAGCACTACTACCCGCCGCTCCAGATGTAGGCCGCTCCGCGTCCGAGCGCATGATCCTTGTCTATGCCGGCAGCCTAGGCCGCGCAGGTTGCTCCTACCGGCTGGCTTGGTAGCATGCCAAGAGGTATCAACGTATCGGCACGAGCCAACACTGGGGAGAAGGAGAGGCGAGTTGGTCAACAGAGACACAGCCGTCAAACTCGATGGGAACGCGCCAACAGCGGCAGGCCGATACGGCTCCAGGCAGGTCGAGCCATTCGTCGACCCAGCGACGAACCCCGCCGTCCTACAGCAGCAGGACTATGCCGAGCTAAAGCGTCGTATCGTCGCCGCGGGACTGCTCAAGAAACAGCCGGGCTACTACGTCTT
>JACZTE010000230.1 GCA_022573935.1 Chloroflexota bacterium | reverse complement strand
GTTCGTCCTTGGGGTGGCGACCCGAGCCGTGCCTACATTCTCGGGCTTACCCAGGTCAGAGCTACAGGGTAAGGTGCTAGCCATCGCCCTAGCGGGCGCCGTGACGGCCTTTCTGGTCGCGGCGTTGCTGACGGCGAAAGATGGCCGGAGCGGAGCGCTCAACCAGGCGGAGGCGTGGTCCTTCGCGATGCTTGGCCCGCTGTTCGTCGCCGGAACGTGGCAGGCGGGCATCCTTCGCCCTGCGGCGAACCGCGTCGCGGCGGCCTCACAGCCTCACATCTGGTTCATTAGGGCGGCGTTCGTCTGGCTGCTCATCGCGGCTGGTTTGGCCTCCTACTATGGGGTCAGGGCCGGCTTCACCGGTACGCCGATTAGCGCCCATGGAGTGGACGCGGTGCGTCATGTTGTGGGCCTTGGCTTCGCATCGCAGATGATCGTCGGCATGGCGATGCTGATCCTGCCGGAGTTTGCGATCCGGCGGATGCGCTATCCGCGAGAGTGGCTGCTGACACTGGTGCTGTTGCTGCTACTCAACATGGCGGTCGCCTTGCGCGTGGGGGCCGCTGTGGCCACGCCGCATTGGACTAGCCTCGATCGCTTGTGGCCGATGGCGATCGCCGGCGGGCTGGGGTGGGCGGCATTGGTGGTTTTCGCAGCGATCTTCGTGTGGGGCATGGTGCACAAGCGGTCGATTGTGGAATCGGAGATGACACGGCGAAGTGCTGCTTAGCGCTGGGGGGCATCCGGAACCCCGCTCTCCTGTTTTGCAGACGGTTGTGCTAGGCTATCTCGCCCACCAGCGCCGCCGTGTGTACCAGGCCGCGCCGCCTAGGGTGAGCGTGGCTGCGAATACAACCGCCGCGATGCCGACCAGCAGGCCCGTGCTGGGGCCCGACGAGCCGGGCGTCTCCAGCGGCGTTTCAGCCCCCTCTGGTCGCTCAGTAACGCCGCCGATGGCCCCAAGCTGGAAGATCTCCACCACGTCGCTCACAGAAAGAGCCGGGGTCGGCCCTCCGCCAATGACGTAGAGCCTGCCGTCGACTACCTGCGCCGTCAGGCCGTGGCGTGGCGTCGGCAAGGCCGGTCCCGACGCCCACGAGTCTGAGGCCGGATCGTACACCTCGTGTTCAGAGAAGGTGCTGCCGCCGGGCGAGAGATCTTCCCCACCAACCACGTGAACTCGGCCGGCCAGCGCGCCTGACGCGAGGCCGCCGCGAGCCGTCGGCATCTTGGTGAGCCCCTGCCAGCTGTCGCCGGTTGGATCGTACTCCTCGACGGTGTTCACGTTCTGGGTGACGTTCTGGCGGCCCCCAATGACGTAGATCTTGCCATCGACAACCGATGCCGTCAGGTGTTCCCGCTCGGCACTCATAGGGGCGAGTTGCGTCCAGGAGTCCGCGATCGGATCGTAGGCCAGCGGGACGGTGGCCTGGGGCCCAACGCCGCCGAGGACGTAGATCAGGCCGTCGAGCGCCACCGTGGCGGCGGCGGCCCGCGTCAGCGGCATTGGGGAGCGAGTCGTCCAAGCGTCCGCCATCGGATCGTACTCGTAGGTGGCCGGCGAGATGATTCCCTGCGAGAAGTTGCTATAACCGCCCACGACGTAGACTTTCCCACCTACGGCGGCCGCGCCAGCGTGGTCAAGAGACTGGGGCACGGACGCCTTTGCCGACCAGCTATCGCCCGCAGTATCGTACGCTTCTACGAGATCCGTGTTGCCGCCGACTGCACGGAAGCCCCCGATGACATAGATGACGCCGTCCACAGGGGCAGAGGTGACCTCGGTTCTGGCCGTTGGCATGGCGGCTCCAGCGCTCCACGTGCCAACCACTTCCTGGCCGCTGGGGATGGCGCCCGTTCCATCGGCCAGTCGAAGGGCAAATAGGCTGGCCACGGTTGCTAAGATGACAAGGAAGGTGAGCTTGCGCATGATGCTGTTCGACTGCTTCCGGTCGCTTGGGCTAGTATAATTCTGCCGCCTCAGCAGCCACTAGGTCAATGCGCATCACTTGGGATGACGAACCCGGCTCGACGCCGTGCACGCTATTCGCCGATGGTGCAAGCGTTCGATCCCCGAACATGTTCAGGTGGCGGTCGCTCGTCCTCCTTCGGAGAAGTCCGGTAGACTGATGGAACAAGGAACTAGGTTGTCGTAAGGAGCTGCATTGGCGCGGCTGATAGGTCGAGTTGATCTCCCGAGGCCGGCCTGGTTGGGTATCGTCGTACTCGCGGCGATCATTGCCGTAGCCTGCGCCGGAGGATCGGGAGGTTCGTCTCTCACGGGAACCTCTGCCGGAGAGGACGGCGACGCGGGCGACCCAACGCTGAGCGGCTCGACTCCAGCTCCAGAGTTCCCTGCCGGTCATACGTGGTTCAACGTGAGCGAGCCGCTCTCTCTGGCTGATCTGCGAGGCAAGGTGGTGCTGCTCGATTTCTGGACATCCGGCTGCATCAACTGCCAGCAGATCGTCCCTGACCTCAACCGGCTAGAGGAAGAGTTTGCCGATGAGCTGGTCATCATCGGCGTGCATTCTGGAAAGTACGACCGCGAGCAGGAAGACCAGAGCGTCCGACAGTCCCTCATTCGCTACGGTTTGCGCCACCCCGTCGTCAACGATCCGGACTTCGTGATCTGGTCGATCTACGGCGTCAACGCCTGGCCGACGCTGATTCTCATCGATCCGGAGGGGAACGTGGTCGGCGGGCGCGCGGGGGAGGGGGTCTACCCGCTCTTCCAGCCCGCCATCGCTGCCGTGATCGAGGAGTTCTCAGACCAGATCGACCGTTCGCCGATAGCGATCGACTTGGAGGCGCAGGGCGTGAGCACATCTATCCTCTCATTCCCTTCGGCCGTGCTGGCGGACGAGGCGGGAGGCCGCTTGTTTATCGCGGATGCGGGGCACAACCGCATTCTCATCGCGGGGCTGGACGGCGAGCTTCGCGATGTGATCGGCGGGTCCGGCCAGGAAGGGCTGGAG
>JACZTE010000229.1 GCA_022573935.1 Chloroflexota bacterium | reverse complement strand
ATGTTCATAACTGTTCGGCTCCTTACGAAATTAAGTGTAGCACAACCCGTTCCGAGGCTAGATCTTGGAAGTGCGGATGGATCCTGGTGCTAGCTCGCGCCCGCCGGCACTGCAGCGGGCTCCGCCGCCGGGAGCTATCCTTCCGCGCCGAGCTGGCGACCGCCCAAGACGTGCATGTGCAGGTGATAGATCGTCTGGCCGCCTTCATCGCCACAGTTGAAGGTGAGGCGATAGCCGCGTTCGCCGATGCCCTCGGCATCGGCCAGCCGGTTCGCTACCGAGACCATGCGGCCCAATAGCGCTCCGTGCTCCTCGCGCAGCTCCCGCACACTATCGATGTGCTCCTGCGGGATCACCAGCAGATGCACCGGCGCGCGCGGGTTGTTATCGCGGATGGCGAAGCACAGCTCGTCGTCGTGGAGCTTCTCGACCGCCATCTCGCCCGCGGCCATGCGACAGAAGAGACAGTCAGCTGCCATGGAATCGTCCTCCGGCTGTTGCTGGCTAACGGACATCGGGGAGGCTGACGTTCCTCGTCAGCCTCCCCGGAGTTACTCGCTCGGTCTCCCACATGCTGACGCAAGCGTCTTCGCCGACACGCATGCGGGACGGTAGCTGTTAGAGCTTCAGCCCTTCCGCGACCAGCTCTCGGTGGAAATCGCCGTCGCCCCAGGCCAGCTCAGCGGCCTTCTGGCGACGGAAGTAGAGCTGAATGATGTACTCCTTGGTGAAGCCGATGCCGCCGTGGATCTGCTGGCCGTGGGCCACCACGCGCCGCGTCGCCTCGCTGCACCAGGCCTTCGCCATGTGCACGTCCATGTCCGCCTCCTCCGTGTCTTCCGCCACGGACCAGGCCGCCTTGTACATGATGAAGCGCGCTCCGTCCACGTCCGTCACCATATCCGCCGCCTTGTGCTGGATCGCCTGGAAGCTGCCGATAGGCCGGCCGAACTGGATGCGGTCCTTGGCGTACTGGACGCTGATCTCGAAGTCCTTCTGCGCCAGCCCCACCAGGTACGCGCACTCGCTCACCGTGCCCTTGCGAGCGATGCGCTCGAACAGAGGCCAGCCCTTGTCCACTTCGCCCAGGACGTTGGCCTTGGACACCTTCACGTTCTCGAACTTCACCTCGCACTGCTTGTCCGCGGCGATCGTCTTGAGCTGCGTGTAGGAGATGCCATCGCTCTTCGCATCGACGATGAAGAGGGTGACGCCATCCTCCGCGTCCTTCCCCTTCGTCGTGCGCGTCACCACGGTCAGGTAGTCGGCGACGTGGGCGTCGCGGATGAAGAGCTTCGTGCCGTTGAGGACGAAGTCATCGCCTTCCGCCTTCGCCTCCAGCTCGATCCCTTCCGCGTCGAAGCGGGCCGTCGGCTCGGTGAAGGCGAGCGCCCAGATCTGCTCGCCGGAAGCGATCTTGGGCAGATACTGCTTCTTCTGCTCGTCGGAGCCGCCCTCCAGCAGGGCGATGGCGCCGCCGACCACGGTGGGGATGAAGGGGCCGGGCACCAGCGCTCGACCGAACTCTTCGATCAGGATGGCCAGATCGATGAAGCCCATGCCGGTGCCGCCATGCTCCTCAGGAATGACGAGGCCCTGCCAGCCCTGCTCCGCCATCTTCTTCCAGAGGTCCTGCGAGTAGCCTTGCTCGTCCTCCTCCATCTCGCGCACATGCGTCTCCGGGCACTCCTTCTCCAGGAAGTCCCGCGCAAAGTTCTTGAGCAGCTCCTGCTCTTCGCTCAATCCTAGGTCCATGTCATGCTCCTCTCCATGCTTCTCAGTTCTCAGCTCTAGGTTCTAGGTTCTGGTTCTACGTTCCTTCTAGCTCGTTGATCTTCGCCGCCATGATGAAATCGTTCTCCGAGAGGCCGCCAATCGCGTGGGTCACGAGCTCCAGCTCGACCCGATTCCACGATACGCAGAAGTCCGGGTGATGTCCCTCGGCCTCGGCCACCTCCGCCAGCCGGTTGACGAACGCCATCGCCTGCGCAAAGTCCTTGAAGCGCAGCTCGCGGGCGATCTTGAGCGGGTCGCCGTCTACCACGCGCCAGCCCGGCGCCTGCCCGATCTGCGCCTCGACCTGCGCGAGCGGCATCGGCTTCGTCCCGCCCTCGCAGGGCGCGCAGTGCTGTTGGGCAAGGTTGGTTGTCATCGTTCCCTCGTCGCTCTTCGTCCCTTGTTCCTTATTCCCAGTTCCTCGTCCCTTTACGCAGGCTAAGCCTGCGCTACGGGGAAGATCAGTTCCGCGGCAGGCCCAGCCCGCGCGTGGCGATGATATTGCGCTGGATCTCGCTCGTGCCGCCGGCCAGGGTCGCGCCCACCTGGATGAGGTACGTGCGCTCGATGCGGCCCATGAGCGGCGCCCAAGGCGATCCCGGCCCGAGTTGCCCGTACAGCCCGGCCAGTCCGACGGCCGTGCGAGCGATGCGCTGCCCCAACTCCGAGCAGAACAGCTTGGTGATCGACGCCTCCTGGATCGGCATCTGCCCCTTCGCCTGCACGCTGGCCACTCGATGAGAGAGCATGATCGCGACCTGCACCTCGATCGCCCGATCCGCGAGCTCGTTTCGGGCATGGACATCGCCCGCTCGCCGGTACGGCCGCGTCGCCTCCACGATCTCTCCCAGGAGCTGCTGGAGCGCTACCGCATTGACGATGCCCGAACGCTCGAAGGCGAGCGTCGTCAACGCCACGTACCAGCCCCGATTGAGCTCGCCCAGCATGTCCTTCTTTGGCACGCGAACGTTGTCGAAGAAGACTTCGTTGAAGCTGTGCATCTCCGCCATGTTGGTGAGCGGCCGGACGGTGACGCCCGGGGCGTGCATATCGAGGAAGAAGTAGCTGAGCCCTTTGTGCTTTGGCCCATCGGAGTCTGTGCGGGCGAGCATGATCATCCGGTCCGCGCGGTGGGCGCCGGACGTCCAGATCTTCTGGCCGTTGATGATGAAATCGTCGCCGTCCTCCACCGCCCGCGTCTGCAACGACGCCAAGTCGGAACCCGACTCGGGCTCGCTGAAGC
>JACZTE010000228.1 GCA_022573935.1 Chloroflexota bacterium | reverse complement strand
AGATGTTCCCGGTCACCTGCAGCGAGTGCAACGTCGAGACCGAGGTGCCGTTCCAGCCGCGAGGCGACCGGCCCGTCTACTGCTCGGACTGCTTCGCCAAGGTGCGCCCCCCGCGCAACTTCTAGCGCGTTAACACAGCCAAGTAACCAGGCGTGCGCTGATACATCAGCGCACGCCTGGGAGAACCTCTCGCAGAGGGAGGAGGCAACTGCATGGGCAATGTGCTCCAGGTGAGCGATGCCGGCCATGTTCGCACGCTCCGGCTCAACCGTCCCGAGAAGAAGAACGCCCTCTCCGATGAACTGGCGTGGGGTATCATCGCCGCCATCGAAGAGGCGGCGATGGACGACAACGTCTGGGTGATCGGCATCACCGGCACCGACGACGCCTTCTGCTCGGGCCTCGACCTGACGCCCGCACGCAACGGCCAGGACCCCGACCGGACGCCCGCCAAGATCGGCCAAGGCCACGCTCCGATGTCGTCGCAGGACGCCCTGCTCGATGACCTGGGCTGGGTCAGCCGCTTCCCTCTCGTGCTTCGCGAGCAGTGCGACAAGCCGATCGTCGCCGGGCTGAACGGCGTCGCGGTGGGCGCCGGCCTCTCGCTCGCGATGGCCGCCGACATCCGCATCGCCGCCGAGAGCGTGCGGCTCATCGCCGGCTACCCGCGCATCGGCGGCTCGCCCGACGCCGGGCTCTCGTGGACGCTGCCGCAGGCGATCGGCTACGAGCAGGCGATGCGCTTCCTGCTGGAGAACCGCACCGTCGGCGCCGAGGAGGCGCTGCGCCTCGGCTTCGTGGGCGAGGTGGTGCCGGACGACCGCTTTCAGGAGCGGTTCGAGGAGTATTGCCAGTCGCTGACCACCATCTCGCCGATCACGGCGCGGCTGACGAAGCGCGTCGTGCGGCGCGCGACGGCGCTGGCCGACGCCGAGGCGCACTTTCGCTACGAGCTGGCCAACATCCGCATGGCCTTCAGCACCGAGGACGGCCAGGAGGCGCGCCAAGCCTTCACCGAGAAACGCCCGCCGGTCTTCAAAGGCCACTAGCGGGTAGCACGTTGCCTTAGCCCGTTGTCCCGCTGGGGCTGCCTCCACCCACCGGTTTGAGCTACGCCGGTTTGAGCTATGATAACAGTGGACGCGATCGCGTTCGCGGTGGGCCGCGCTGCATCGCACACTCAGGCAGGAGTCGACCATGAGCACCACTCTCGATAGCTTCGGCAGCCGCAGCGAGCTGCGCGTCGGCGACACGTCGTACCAGCTCCACCGCCTGGATGCGCTGGAGCGGGCCGGCGCCGGCAAGGTAGACCGCATGCCGTGGTCGCTCAAGATCCTGCTGGAGAACCTGTTGCGGCGCGAGGACGGCCGATCGGTCGCCGCCGACGACATCCGCTCGCTCGCCTCGTGGACGCCCGGCGAGAGCGCGGAGCGCGAGATCGCCTTCATGCCGGCGCGGGTGCTGCTGCAAGACTTCACCGGCGTGCCTACCGTCGTCGACCTGGCGGCGATGCGAGACGCCATGCGCAGCCTGGGCGGCGACCCGAAGCGCATCACGCCGCTCCAGCCCGCCGACCTCGTCATCGATCACTCCGTGCAGGTCGACCACTTCGGCACGCCGGACGCCTTCGCGCTAAACGCGCGGCTGGAGATGGAGCGGAACAAGGAGCGGTACGCGCTGCTCCGCTGGGCGCAAGGCGCCTTTAGCGACTTTCGCGTCGTGCCGCCGGACACGGGCATCGTCCATCAGATCAACCTGGAGTACCTGGCCAGCGTCGTCGGATCGAGGACGAACGATGGAGTGCTCGAAGCGTTCCCCGACACGTTGGTAGGCACCGACTCGCACACCACGATGATCAACGGCCTGGGCGTGCTGGGCTGGGGCGTCGGCGGCATCGAGGCGGAGGCGGCGATGCTGGGCCAGCCGATCTCCATGCTCATCCCGGACGTGGTCGGCTTCAGGCTCACCGGCCGGCTGGCCGAAGGCGCCACCGCCACCGATCTTGTGCTCACCGTCACCGAGCTGCTGCGGGCGAAGGGCGTGGTCGGAAAGTTCGTCGAGTTCTACGGTACCGGCCTCTCCAGCCTGCCGCTGGCGAACCGCGCCACGATCGCGAACATGTCGCCGGAGTACGGCGCCACCTGCGGCTTCTTCCCAGTCGACGACGAGACGCTCGCCTACCTGCGGCTGACCGGCCGCGACGAGGCGCTGGTTGGGCTCGTGGAGGCCTACTGCAAGGAGCAGGGCCTCTTCCGCACTGATAGCACGCCCGATCCCGACTTCTCCGACACGATGGAGCTGGACATGACGACGGTAGAGCCGAGCCTGGCCGGCCCCAAGCGGCCCCAGGACCGCGTGCCGCTATCGCAGTCGAAGCGCTCGTTCCGCCGTGCGCTCGCCTCCATGCTCGATGTCAAAGACTCCGACCCGAACCACGAACGGGTCGAGAGCTGGATCGACGAGGGCGGCGCTGCGACGGACGAGGCCGACGCTGGGGGGCCGGGCGAGCTGGGCAAGCGCGTGCCGGTCACGCTGAACGGCGGGTCGTACGAGCTGGAGCACGGCTCCGTCGTCATCGCCGCCATCACCAGCTGCACCAACACCTCGAACCCGGAGGTGATGGTCGGCGCGGGACTGCTCGCCAAGAAGGCGGTGGAGCGCGGCCTGAATAGCATGCCCTGGGTGAAGACCAGCCTGGCGCCGGGGTCGAAGGTCGTCACCGACTACCTCGCCGAGGCCGGCCTGCTGACCTACCTGGAGCAGCTTGGCTTCAGCCTGGTGGGCTACGGCTGCACCACCTGCATCGGCAACTCCGGCCCCCTGGCGGAACCGATCGCCCGTGCTATCGAGGACGAGCAGCTGGTGGCGGCCGCAGTGCTCTCCGGCAACCGCAACTTCGAGGGGCGGATCAGCCGGCTGGTGCGCGCAAACTACCTGGCATCGCCGCCGCTGGTCGTCGCATACGCGCTGGCGGGGCGGATGGACATCGACCTCTACCGTGACCCGCTCGGTACGGAC